>CAZOBR010000185.1:0-1835 GCA_964578035.1 uncultured Gammaproteobacteria bacterium | reverse complement strand
CAACGGCGTTGCACATAAGCTTGGTACTAGCGGGTTTCTCTATCGCTCGAACAAATTAATGTACGACAAAGCCACGCAATCTATGTGGAGCACAACCAAAGGCGAACCTGTGCTTGGGCCATTAGTGGGTAAAGGCATTTTACTTGAACATTTAAGCGTAGTTACCACCACTTGGAAAGAATGGAAACGCCGACACCCGAATACCAAAGTGCTGTCATTAAACACCGGTCATCGTCGCGATTACGGTGAAGGCGTTGCCTATCAAGAATATTTTGCAACCGACCGCTTAATGTTTAACACACCTTTTAATGACACACGCCTGAAAAACAAACGTGAAGTCTTGGCATTGCGTTTTGCCGCTGCACCTGATCAGCAGTTGGCGATCGACACCCACTTCTTAAATGAGAACCCGATCTACACAAGCAAAATTGGTCAACAAGACTTTGTTGTTTTAACCGACAAATCTGGCGCCAACAGGGTTTACGACCCAATGGGCGTTACAATAGAACAATACGATGGCCTAGACACCGCCATCGATTCAAACGGTAATAAATGGCATGTTGGTGAACGCGAACTAACTTCTGAAAATGGGCAAACCCTATCGCGCTTGCCGTATCGCCGTGCATTCTGGTTTGGCTGGCGAGCCGCCTTTCCAGACACGAAACTAGTAAAAGGTTAGTTCAACCTATAGCCGGCGAGCCCTGCGTAAACACGTCGAGCCGAATGATCTACTCGACGCCTTTTTCAACCGCAGCCAAATACGCGGGGCGAGCTCGGTTGCGCGCGGCGTATGCCACCAAAGTGGGGTAATCAGCCATCAAGCCTAGTCGTTCGCCCATTGAGATCATATAGGTAATACCAATATCAGCACCCGTAAATGAGTCACCCAAAATAAACTCATTGTCACCTAGCTGATTGACAATGTGACCATAATGCAAAGCGATCTCAGCATCACTGAATGGTGATAACGCAGGGTGATCCACACCACTTCTCAGTGTGATCATTTTTACCAGCAATGGCGCAAACACCGAACCCTCAGGGTACGCCAACCACTGCTGATATTTCGCCCACTCAGCTAGATTATCTTGCGATGGGTGCATACGGTAGTCGGTATCGTATTTGCTCAACAAGTAATTGGTGATCGCACCTGATTCACTTAATAATAAATCACCATCTTCAATGACTGGACTCTTACCAAGAGGGTGCACCGCTTTTAAATCCGCCTGCGCGCGCATGTTTTCATCACGTAAATAAGTTTTGATTTCAAAATCACAGCCAATTTCTTCTAATAACCAAAGTGTAAAAATTGAACGGCCAATACGTAGGTGATGCAAAGTAATCATGGGGTCTCCAAGTATTTAAATTAGACAATCTGTTGAATTGACAGTTTATCTTATTAATGAGCTAATATGTTAATTCATCATTATGCCGCAATGCTCTAAACTGTATTTTTATATAAACACTTTTTGTTAGGAGAAAAGTCATGCAAGCTGATTTTAAAACCATGTCACAAAGCACTGCCGAAGATTGGCAAAACATCGTGCACGAACAAAAAGAGTTTTTCGGCAAGCTACCCGACCGAATTTTGACGCATATGGCACTGCTGGATGAAGACTATGGCGGCTTTCCCGTAGATCGCTTACAGCACAGCTTACAAACTGCAGAACTTGCCGCCGAAGCGGGCGAAGACGACGAGTATGTTGTGTGTGCCTTGTTACACGATATTGGTGACACGCTCGGCAGTACAAACCACGCAGATGTAGCCGCGGCAATTTTGCAACCGTTTATTAGTGAGGCTAACTTTTGGATGATTAAGCACCATGCCATTGTACAGG
>CAZOBR010000184.1:1327-1850 GCA_964578035.1 uncultured Gammaproteobacteria bacterium | reverse complement strand
AACACGTTATTCATTTCCAGATATGGCTTTAATTGTGATCGGTCAAAATCGAAACGCGCAGACCGCACTTTCTCGGTGTAATACGTCCAGTCCCAGGCTGCGAGTTTAAACTCACTCCCTTCTGCATCAATAACCGCTTGAAGATCGGCCGCTTCTTTTTTTGCATTAGCAACTGCCACGGGTGCCAGTGTGGCTAGGCGCTGATTAACAGCCGAAGTTGTTTTAGCTGTTTGTTTATCAAGCGAGTACGCAGCATGGTTTGAATAACCGAGTAATTGCGCGCGTTCAGCACGCAGCTTCATGACCTTAGTCAGTACTGCACGATTATCAAACTCGCCTCCACTATTACCTCGCCCGAGTGATACGTTTAAAATGCGTTCTCGAAGCTTGCGATTTTTAAGTTGCGACATCGTCGGCTGCTGGCTAGTATTCAATAAGGCTAATACATATTTACCGTTTAGCTCTCGATCATCTGCGGCTTGCTTAGCAGCGGCAGATGATCGAGAGCTAAACGGTAAATATG
>CAZOBR010000184.1:0-1317 GCA_964578035.1 uncultured Gammaproteobacteria bacterium | reverse complement strand
GCGGCAATTTGCACATCACTCAAACCTGCCAATTCGTCAACATTATCAACGACAATCGCTTTGTTATTGACTTCGTTAAGTACGTTTTGACTAAAAGCTGTTTGCAGACTCGCTAGCTCAGCATTAATTTTTTTGAGTGACTCTTTATCAGCATCAGAAAGCAACGCACCTGCCGCGACAAAATCTTTATAAGTCTCATCGATTAATCGAACGGCTTCAGGCGAGAGCGCTTGTTTATCCGACTCTTTAAGCTGTTTGATTCTAGCGAATAAATCAGAGTTCAATAATATTGCATCAGAGTGTGCGGACATCTTGGGTGCGATGTCAGTTCGTACTGCTTCAATATCGTCATTGGTATTGGCAGAAGCCAGTGCGTAAAAAACGCGAGCAACACGACTCAATATTTGCCCACTGCGCTCCATGGCTTCCAATGTATTTTCTAAGGTTGGTGTGTCTGGATTGCTGGCAATTTGATCTATTTCACGCAATTGTTCAGCCATACCTTTTGCAAACGCTGGGGCAAAATGGTCGCCGTTAATTTCATTAAATGGTGGAAACTGCAACGGCAATGTACTGGCTTGGTAAAACGGGTTACTGTCTGTTTCAGAGACAATATCGGCTTGATCTATACCGTTGGGTTCAGCGGTTACCTTGCTTGAATCGCTGGCAGGTTTACAGGCAACTAAAAATAGACAGATAGAAATACTAAAGAGAAAATGAAAACGCATATTTATTGTTATTAATTGGATGTTACTTGGTTATTGTGGCTATGTTAATGAGTGATTAAACCCAACGTGCAATAACACTATTACATATGACTTGTGTGCCACGTATAATCAACGTTTCGTAATCAAAATTATTATCATGAGCAAAATAGCCAACTTCAGATTTATCGGTCTTGATACCGAATACCCAACAGTAAGTGGGCAAATGCGACAACGTCTTCATTTAGACGGCGCGGCATCACCGTTGGCCGCGCAAATTGCAGTCGATACGATGACTGCACTGTTACCCCATTATTCAAACTCTCACAGTTATGTGCACAGCTCGGCACAAATCTCAACCAAAGCAATGGCATGGGCGCACGATACGATATTGTCAGTGTTGGCTGCAAACCCTGAGGATTACACCGCCATTTTTACTGGTTCAGGCACAACGGCTGGCATCAATCGCGTGGCGCGCGGTTTAGCTGGTAGATCAAACCGTAACGTTGTACTGGTGTCATCCATGGAACATCATGCCAATGATTTACCACACCGACAATTTGATAATGAGGTTATTTACATACCATTAACGGGTGAAGGTAAAGAACAAGGC
>CAZOBR010000183.1:0-2186 GCA_964578035.1 uncultured Gammaproteobacteria bacterium | reverse complement strand
GTTACCGCAGTCGCTGCCTTGCACGAAGGCCAAAGCTTGACATTAGAAGAGCTACGAGACTTTGCAGACCCATTACTAGCGCGATACAAACTGCCACTCAGACTGCACATCGTTGACGCCTTACCGCGCAACCCTGCAGGCAAAGTATTAAAATTTAAAATTAAGGAAGACTTGTTGGGCTAACTTGTATCGCTCAAGCTTACAGTGAACTTACTGACTTCTGAAAAAGCAGAAGTCAGTAAAAATATTGTCAGTACTATTTCTTAGGCGGGAGCGGAATCAACAAAGACGTTCTCGCCAAATACGCTTGATAATCAGCATCGTCGCCCCACTTTTTTTGAGCCTTTTCAGTTAGCGTTGGTATGCCGCTTAAGCGTGTTAGCAATAAGTATACAAACACCGGTGATATCAGTGTTACCCATTGCCCACCACTGAGTACAGGTATTGCTAACACAGCCATACCTGTCCATAACAAGATTTCGCCAAAGTAATTAGGGTGGCGCGACCACGACCATAAACCAACGTTAATAAACTTACCGGCGTTTGTTGTATCGCGTTTAAAAACACGCTTTTGACGATCCGCAGTCACTTCAATTAAAAAACCGACTACCCACATCACAATACCAATAGTACCCACCACACCAATCGGCACGCTTTTTCCACCGGTAATAATAGCGAGCGCACAGGCCGCTGTTAACAACACCCACAAACCTTGCAAAGTCCATGCAAAGAAAAAACGCAGTGGGTTGATTTTAATTTCGTCAAAGCGGTCATCTTGCCCATCTTGTCGAATGCGAAGAAACAAAAACGAACCCAAGCGCAACGCCCAAACAACGACCATACAGGCCGCTAACTGCGCGCGAATATCTAAATTACTGGTAAACACGACTGCCGTAGCAATCACAGATAAGTAGCTTATTGAGCCAGTAATATCATAATAATGTTCAGTCTTGTAAATATTAGCCGGGATATAAGCCAACCAATTGACTGCAAACGCGATAATGCCGCAAAGCAAAAACACTGAGATACCGCCAATCTGAGAACCTGAATCGCCACCTGCAATAGCAACAGCTGTGCCAATTAGTACGGCAACAATTGGCCCAATGATCAGCGTTGATTTTTTTCGTTGCATTGATTCCACCTATTTTATTGTGATTATTTTAAACGAAAAGGATAACGCAATATTAATCAACTTGGTGTGACAATCTAAGCAGTGGTTTTGGTCTATTTAGTGTTTAAACCACGGCGCTCTAACAACGGCTGAATATTGGGTTCTGCACCACGAAATGTTTTAAACAGAGTCAACGCGTCTTTCGAACCACCTTTCGATAAAAGTGTTTTGCGAAAATAATCACCGTTTTTACGGGTCAATCCACCCTGCTCTTTAAACCATTCAACCGAATCAGCGTCCAGCACTTCGCTCCAGATGTACGAGTAATAACCTGCCGAGTAACCACCCATAATGTGAGAAAAATACGTGCTGCGGTAACGCGGTGGCACAACATCAAGATTCACGCCGGCATTGCTTAATGCTTGTTGTTCGAAAGCGAGTAGACCATCAGCATCTGGCACCTGCTCTGGATTTAATTGATGCCAAGCCTGATCTAACAATGAAGCCGCTAAATACTCAGTAGTTGCGTAACCTTGATTAAATTTAGCCGTAGCTAAAATCTTATCGAGCAACTCTTTCGGCATAGGCTCACCGGTTTCATGATGAACCGCGTAATTAGCTAATATCTCAGGCCAGTCTGCCCACATTTCGTTAACTTGCGATGGGTACTCAACAAAGTCGCGCGGCACCGACGTACCTGAAAAAGAAGGATACCTGACCTCTGAAAACATGCCATGTAAAGCGTGACCAAATTCATGAAACAGAGTATTTACTTCGCTCCACGTTAACAGTGTTGGTTCGCCTTGCGTCGGTTTTGTGACATTCATATGATTTGCCACCACTGGCTTAATACCAAGCAACTTAGATTGAAGTACATACGAGCTCATCCATGCGCCACCGCGTTTAGACTCGCGGGCATAGAAATCTTGCACAAACAATGCCAATGTTGATCCATCTGCATTAAACACTTCCCATACTGCAACGTCAGGATGATACGTTGGTAAATCAGGGCGTAATTTAAAACTCAAACCATAAAGTTTTTCAGCCGCATAAAATACGCCATTAACCAACACGT
>CAZOBR010000182.1:0-2340 GCA_964578035.1 uncultured Gammaproteobacteria bacterium | reverse complement strand
GAGCGCAGCGGGGCATCTATTTTGCGAACCAAAATCTATCCAGTGGCAAGCCACGGGGAATTTAACCCTCGCTAACGATTAAAGTTATATACAACTTAATACAAAAACATGATGAACGAAGACCCACAACTATACGATTATTGGCCTTATCAAAACCGGCCAAAAATTGAATGGCCAAACGGTGCGAAAATTGCATTTTGGGTAGCCCCGAATATTGAGTTTTATGAGCTTGATCCGCCTGAGAACCCACACCGCAAACCTTGGCCGCAGGCCACACCCGCCGTTGCTGGTTACAGCATTCGCGACTATGGCAATCGTGTTGGGCATGTGCGCCAGATGGCGTTGTTAGATAAATATAATATTCGCGGTTCAATCTCGCTTTCAACTGCCCTGTGTGATCACCACCCAGAGATTATTGAAATGTGCGCTGAGCGCGATTGGGAATTTTTCAGTCATGGCATTTACAACACGCGCTACACCTATGGTTTATCTGAAGAACAAGAGCGCGAAATGATTCAAGACTCAGTGGATACGATTGAAAAGCACACTGGCAAAAAACCAGCCGGCTATTTAGCGCCTGCCCTATCGCACTCAGACCACACGATTGATTTATTCGCTGAAGCAGGCGGTACGTATACCTGTGATTTATTTCACGATGATCAACCAACACCTGTGCATGTTCGTAGCGGTAAAAGGTTTGTATCGATCCCGTATTCACTTGAAATGAACGACACCATTGCCTATGTGGTAAACAAAATTGAACCGCGCCGATACGGACAAATTATTAAAGACAATTTTGACCGTCTGTACCAAGAAGGCGATCAAAGCGGCACGGTGATGTGTATCCCGACGCATAACTACCAAGTAAGCTGCCCGCACCGTTTGCGTGCCTTTGAAGAAGCCTTGGAGTACATAACTGGCCATTCCGATGTTTGGGTGACAACCGGTCGTGAGATTGCAGACTTTTTCATTGAAAATCACTACGACTCCTCAGTTGCCGACATTCAACATAAACATAATCAAGCGCCGGGGGCATAAGATGGCATTAGACAAAAACTTTCTAGAATACCCGCAACGCTCTTATGGCATGGACCACCAACTGTATGATTGGTCAATGCTGTCTGAGCGGCCTAAAATTGAATGGCCAAATGGTAAAAAGCTCACCATTTGGGTGAACGTTTGTTTGCAGTTTTTCCCGATTAATCAACAAGGAAAACCGTTTAAAGTACCGGGCGGCATGACCATGCCCTACCCCGATCTGCGTCATTATAGTTTGCGCGATTACGGCAACCGTGTAGGCATTTATCGCTTCTTAAAAGCGTTTGACAAATACAACATTAAACCAACCTTCGCGATGAATTCACGCTTAGCCGAGCGTAACCCATACTTACTGGATGTGATTAAAGAACGCGGCAACGAAATTGCCTGTCATGGCGTACATATGGATGCCTTACATTATGGTGGCCAAGATATCAATCAAGAGCGAGAACAAGTTAAAACTGCACTTGGCACTCTGCGCGAACTAACTGGCCAAGAAATAACGGGTTGGCTAAGTCCTACGCGCAGTGAAAGCGAAAACACACCCGACTTATTAGCCGAAAACGGCGTTCGTTATTTTAGCGATTGGGTTAACGACGACATGCCCTACCCGTTTAAAACCAAGCACGGCAACCTAATTGCCATGCCTTTATCGAGCGAGCTGGAAGATAAATTTATTTTGATGAACAACCTGCACAGCGAGCAATCTTACGTAGAGCAAGTGTGCGATGCAGGAGACTATTTGCTGAATGAAGCACAAACACAAGGCGGCAGAATACTTGGGCTAAATATTCACCCGTGGATGCTCGGCCAACCACATCGAATTGCAAAATTAGAGGCAGTGCTTGGCTATTTGACCAACCTTGATGGCACATGGAGTGCGTCTGCAAAAGATATTATTAACACTAATCTATTCAATAATTGAATCAAATCTAAACTCAAAATACGAATAAGTAATGCCATGATTACGGCCACTAATTTTAAGCGCAGATATGTTGTTCATTCGATTAAACCGTGACTTTAGGTTTAACTTGTTTATTAAATATTTTTTTGCGGGCTTGATTTAGCCCACCTACTTGAAAAACAAATCTAGCGAGATCGACACCGATTGTAGCAATATGACTCATGATAAATACCTCTGCGGTTCTATCTGATTCAAGTATTCAGCATAACGGGCATATTATTAAAGCAGTCATCACTAACCCATACTCTTACATCCCGATTTGCTGATTTAGCAGTCAACAGCATTCGATACATATCATCAAAATTGGCAGCATCTTTAGTAAAGACGTACCAGTTATT
>CAZOBR010000181.1:0-2505 GCA_964578035.1 uncultured Gammaproteobacteria bacterium | reverse complement strand
GTCATAGGGTGTTCGTTGCTTTTAATCGCATCACCTGCGAGTTTGGCGACGTGCGCATTCGCCATTGGACAATCGCTCGTAAAATGGTCGGCAGCTTGTTGCTGTACTTTTCTAACTACGGGGCGCGCAATTTTTACCGCTTTCTCGTAGGTTTCTTGTTTGACTGCATAAGTACCATCGTGGCCCGAACAGCGTTCGATGGGGTTAACGTTGGTGCCAGGTACGAGACTTAGAATGTCTTTGGTTTTATTGCCGATTCGTTGCACGCGTTGATGGCAGGCAACTTGATACGAAATGTCACCGAGCTCTTGTTTGAAATCAGTTTTCATGGCGCCGCCTTTATTACGAATCGCTAAGTACTCAAACGGATCAAAGAAGGCTTTTTGTACTTTTAAAACATCTTCGTTATCTGGGAATAACAGCGGTAATTCCTGTTTGTACATCAATACGCACGACGGAATAGGGGCGACTAAGTCATAACCCTCATCGACTAACTTGGCAAGAACAGGGATGTTGTACTGCATATTCTGTTCAACTGAATCTAGGTCACCCAATTCAAGTTTAGGCATACCGCAACAGCGCTCTTTGGGTACTAGCTTAATATCGATATCGTTATGCTGAAATACTTTCAAAAAGTCAGCGCCTAAATCGGGTGTGTTGTAATTGCCATAGCAGGTAGCGTAAAGCGCAACCTTGCCAGTGGTTGCGCCAACCGGCTTGGCGGTACATCCTGGTATTGGATTGTTTTTTGTAAGTTTCGCAATATTCTTAGTGTGATACTTTGAAACAGGTGCATCTTTATGCACGCCAAAGCCTTTTTCAAATACTGAGCGAAATGTTTTATTTTGCAGGAGTGCATTCCCTGTTTGATTAATAACAGGTATTTTCATTAATTTGTTCATCGCGTCAGTGTTGGTTAACACTTTATTGCGAAACGAGGTGCCGTTTTGCTTAAAATCTTGTGCTTTGGCACGTAACATTAAGTGCGGAAAGTCAACGTTCCAGTCATGCGGCGGCACATAGGGGCACTTGGTGAGATAACACAGGTCGCACAGATAACATTGATCGACAACTTTCATGTAATCAGATTTAGCAACACCATCAACTTCAAATGTTTCTGACTCGTCTACCAAGTCAAACAAGGTTGGGAAAGCATCGCACAAACTCACGCATCGGCGACACCCATGGCAGATGTCATAAACACGTTCAAGTTCGGCTTCAAGGTTTTCTTTATCCCAGAATAGGTCGTTTTTCCAATCAATTGGGTGACGGGTTGGGGCTTCTAGGCTGCCTTCTCTCATTTTTATTACTCTTATTTGCAGTAGTCGATTGTTTTAGGCTGGTTTAAAAAAATCGGAGTTAGCAAATATGCTAACCCCGATCTTTTTGTCGCGTAGCGATGTTAGTCGTCTAAAGTATCCAATGTTTTTTGGAACTTATTGGCATGCGAACGCTCAGCTTTAGCAAGCGTTTCAAACCAATCAGCGATTTCATCAAAGTTTTCATCGCGAGCATCTTTGGCCATGCCTGGGTACATATCAGTGTACTCATGCGTTTCACCTGCAATGGCAGACTTTAAGTTATTTTCAGTGCTACCAATTGGCAGGCCCGTTGCTGGATCGCCCACTTCTTCTAAATATTCAAGGTGGCCGTGCGCGTGACCTGTTTCACCTTCTGCAGTTGAACGAAAAACAGCGGCTACGTCGTTATAACCTTCAACATCCGCTTTTGCGGCGAAATAAAGGTAACGGCGATTAGCCTGCGATTCACCAGCGAATGCATCTTTTAATGCCTGCTCAGTTTTGGTTCCTTTTAAGGACATGTTAGTTCTCCTAATTAGTAGAAATTTACAATAAATTTAACGTTAAATAGACTTTCAGTAAGGTTTTTAAAAAACAATTGTTGAAAGTTGCAAGTATCATAATAAATAAATTACAATCTATCCAATCAATTATTTTATCTAAGTCGATCTATTTTTTTGATTGCTTAATTTGGGCTTTTAAACGCAATTACCCATGACGCCACCGACCTTAAGACAGCTTAAATACGCCTGCGCGGTTGCCGAACATCGGCATTTTGGCCGTGCCGCAGAAGCGTGCTATGTGTCTCAGTCGGCGTTGAGCACAGGCATCAACGAGCTTGAACATAACTTAGGTGTTGTGATGTTTGAGCGTGGCAGCAAAATTTTATTAACCCCCATTGGTGAAAAGCTGATATCAGAGGCGCGCGATCTACTGCATTCGGTTGATAACTTTGTTGAACACGCCAAGCAATCACAAGGCGAGTTTCAAAGTGATTTACGGTTTGGGGTTATCCCTACCATTGCGCCTTTTTTGCTACCAAAAATTCTTAAAGAAATGCAGTTAATGTATGGCGATAATAAATTGTATATCCGAGAAGATCTCAGTCCTAATTTGTTGGGTATGCTAGGTAAAGGTGAGCTTGATGTTTTATTGTTTGCTTTGGCATACGAGACAACGGGTTTTCATACGCACGAATTATTTG
>CAZOBR010000180.1:0-2588 GCA_964578035.1 uncultured Gammaproteobacteria bacterium | reverse complement strand
CGGTACAAACTATTGCGCAATCTTTGCAAGCACTGAAACAAATTGAAGACCACAACTCTGTGGCCGAAGTGCGAATCTTAGGTGCGATTGGTGTGGTACAAATGCACGAAGTTGTTGATGTTGCAGCGGTACAAGCTGCATTGGTCGAAAAAGGCGTATGGGTTCGCCCATTTGGACACCTTATTTATGTGATGCCGCCGTATATTTTATCGCCAGCACAAGTGCTGCAATTGTGCGACGCGATCATCGATACAATTACAGTGCAATTTTAATCGCTAGCGAGGGTTAAATTCCCCGTGGCTTGCCACGGGGAGTTTCATTTCAGCTCCAATACAACTGATTACGTAGACTAAAAAATGCTAGCAACTGAAATAGGGTATAACCCAACTTATTCTGAAGAAGCTCCGACGCTTGACCAAATCGAATCAATGAATGGCGAAGCTGTTCTTGAATTTGGTGCGCCTTGGTGTCCCCATTGCCAAGCAGGCGAGGAGGTGATGCAAGAGGTCTTATCAGAACCGGCCTACACTGACATTAAACATGTCAAAGTTTATGATGGTAAAGGCAAACCTTTAGGACGTGCTTTTAACGTTAAGGTTTGGCCAGCGTTTATATTGCTCCGTGATGGTCAGGAAGTTGCACGAATTGTTCGACCAACGCTTGCGAGTCAGGTGCGTGAGCTTTTGCAAAAACTTTAAGGGCTACCGCTGGCTGAGGGCTCTTGTTAATAAGATAACGGGGACTAAGCCTGCCAGCACAATTGCGATGGATGCTAGCGAGGCGTCGGCCAAGCGTTCATCCGAAGCCAGTTCATAAGCTCGGACAGCCAGAGTGTTGAAATTGAACGGGCGTAAAATTAAGGTCGCTGGTAACTCCTTCATTACATCAACAAACACAATTAACAGCGCGGTTAACAAACTGGTGCGTAATATCGGTATATGAATTTTTCGCATAACAGCGCAGGGTTTCAAGCCTAATGAGCGAGCGGCTTGATCCATGTTTGAACCAATACTAGTCAGCCCTGAATCCACTGTGTTAAGTGCAACAGCTAAAAAGCGTACTAAGTAAGCAATGACTAGTGCGGCAATTGTGCCGCTGATTAATAAGCCAGTCGAAATATCAAAGTTGCTCCTAAACCAAGCATCAATATGATTGTCTAGCCGCGCCAGTGGGATCAGTGTTCCAACGGCAATCACAGTGCCCGGTATCGCGTAGCCCAAGCCAACAAGCTGCTTAGAAATTTGCGTAAAGCGTGATTGACTAGTGCGATGTGCATAGGCCATTAATAATGCGAGCGCTAATGCTAATAACGCGGTAAACCCAGCAAGAAAAACGGTGTTAAATACCAACACCCAAAATTCAGTGTTAAGTAGTTGCCCTGCTGTCTGTACAGCCCAAAATAAGAGTTGGCTCACTGGTGCAACAAAGCCAAGTGTCAATGGCGTTGCGCAAAGTGCAACAGCAAACCATTGTGCCGCGCCGTTGAGTTGCTGGGGTTCTGAGCGTTGCTTGGATTGCTTTGAGTGGTATTGCGCGCGTCGTCGTGACTGTTTTTCAATTGCGATTAAGACGACAATAAATGTGAGCAACACTAACGCGAGTTGCGCCGCGCCCTGGACACTATCTAAGCCATACCAAGTACGAAAGATGCCAGTGGTAAAAGTGTTCACACCAAAGTAACTAACCGCGCCGAAATCAGCAAGTGTTTCCATTAGCACTAATGACAAACCCGCTACAATCGCTGGGCGTGCAATTGGTAAATTGATTTGCAAGAACGCTTTGCGGCGTGACAGACCAAGCAATTGACCCGCATCACGTAAGTGTGACGATTGCTCTAAAAAAGACGCCCGCGCGAGTAAATACACATAGGGGTAGAGCACAAAGGCCATCACAAAAATTGCGCCACCTAATGAACGAATTTCAGGAAACCAGTATTCGCCAAAACTAACGCCAAATGCCGAGCGAATATAGTTTTGAACCGGCCCGGCCACGTCTAATAAGCCCGTGTAAGAATACGCAGTAATATAGGTCGGCATGGCTAGCGGCAGTAGCAATGCCCAATTAAAAAAGCGGCGGCCAGCAAATGAATATTGGGTCACAAGCCACGCACTACCCACGCCCAATACTAGGCTTAAAACGGCAACACCCAGCATTAAGCCCAGTGAGCTAATGACGTAATCGCTTAATACCGTATCAAAAAGGTGAGGCCATATTGCTTGATCATCTGAACTGGCAAAGCTCAACCAAAACAATGTTAGCAAAGGAAAAAACACCAACGCGGCTATTGCCGCGCTGATTAATTGCCAACGCCAGTTATGCCAATGAAAACCTCGTTCTGTGTTTAACATCTGAAATAGTCTTGAAGAGGTTTGGTGATATTAAAAAGAAACTTATTTCCAGCCCGCGCGATCCATTAACTGAACCGCGGCCGCGTTGTTTTCGCCAAGTACATTAAGAGCCAGAGAATCGGCTTTAAATGCACCCCAAGAGTTGAGTATTTGGTTGTTGGCAAGTTTGCCTATCACTGGGTATTCGTGGTTTACGTTGGCATAAATTTCTTGTGCCGCGTCTGAGGCTAAAAACTCGAT
>CAZOBR010000179.1:0-2590 GCA_964578035.1 uncultured Gammaproteobacteria bacterium | reverse complement strand
CGCACTCATCCAAATGGGTGATATTTACAAGTATGTCGTTAACTTTGCGCTTACGATACACTGCATTATTTCGATGGAAATAAAAATATTTTTATCGTTCATAAAATTCCAAATATTAATTCGAATGTAAATAATTCAAGTTATTATTATCAAGGTTCGCTTAAAACCTTACGTGATGAGAATGTTATTAATTTCACTGTCGAGAGCGAGAGTCTAGAGGTTGTGTATGCTAGTCTGGTGGAGACCGCTCTGCTTAACTAGTTTATTACAATTTAAAATCAGAGCTTAATAAGCTTCTTTGAAAACCTCGAGAATAACTATTTTATAAGTAATCAAACAAAACCATTTTGATCGGCCATTTTTTTGTATTGGCCGATCATCAGTTTGAATAGGCTTTTCGGAAAAAAGCGTTTTATCCAGAGGGTTTGCATTTCCATGCCGACGCCTACCGCGATTTCAGGTTTACCTTTGGCGAAGCCTTTCATGATGACTTTGGCGCAGGCATCTGCTTCCATTCCGCCGCGAATATTGGTGTCTTGTTTGTCGTAGGCTTTTCCATCGCCTGATACAGCATTGGCTGAGATGTTAGTGCGAATAAAGCCTGGGGTGATCGTGGTGACTTTAATGTTGTGTTGGTCAACTTCGGTTCTTAGTGCGTCGAAGAAGCCCATCATGGCGTGTTTGGCCGCGCAATAGCCGGTGCGAAATGGCACGCCTATTTTGCCTGCGACTGATGATGTAACGGCTAAATGGCCACTGCCTTGGTCAATCATGATTGGCAATACGGCTTTAGTCAGTGCGATTTGACCGAACACATCTACTTCAAAAATTGTGCGGTAAGTGCTCATTTCAGTATGAGCACAACTAGAGCGTTGCGAGATGCCAGCATTGTTTATTAGCATATCAATCTGCCCACCCCAGTTATGCGCGGCTTGTACTTTGTCTGGCAGGCTGACTTCGTCGGTCACATCTAAGGGCAGCACTAGACAAACATCGCTATTGGCTGCTGCATTGCACTTATCTTTAACCGCATTGAGTGCGTCTTTGCGCCGTGCCGATAAAATCAGTTTGGCACCTGCTTCGGCGAACTCAATGGCTAAGGCTTCACCGATGCCTGATGATGCACCAGTGATCCAAACGACTTTATCTTTAAACATGTTGTTTAACTGGCTTTACCACAAATAATAAATCACCTGCATTTACTTGTGCGTTGTTGGCTTGGTTGGCGCGCACAACTTCGTACTCAGTATCCGCAGTGAAAATTTCACCGGAACCCGGCACGCTGCTGAGCGAAATATGCGTAAATAGTTTCATGGCTTCTACTTGGCAGAGTGTGTTGCTTAGATTGACCTTATCACCCACCTTGACAAACTCAGGCTCATTAGGTGATGGTGTTGAATAATAAATACCTGTCATCGGAGAAACGACTTTGATTTCATCTGTGCCCGAGATCAGTAAATCACTTAAGTCACTGTCGTCTTTTTCAACGCCCGTATAGGCCATTTCTTCAACAACTTGGTCTTTATCCAAGGTGTCTAAAAATGCGGGTAAATATCCAGTGTCGTAATCGCCTTTAACAAACACCTTGTCATTGAGAATACGTTTTAGCAATGAGATATTGGTGCAAACACCTTTGATGTTGGTTTTATCTAAGGCTTCGATTAGCTTCTTAATCGCATCTTTACGGTTTTTGCCGTGCACAATTAATTGCGCAATCATGCTGTCGTAGAAAGGTGAGATTGTTTTACCTTGCGATACAGAGGCAATTACCTCAATATGATCGCCTGCAGGGAAGATGCATTCGGTCACTAAGCCTGGCGTTGGCAAGAAATCAATTGCGCCTTCGGTGTCTAAACGTGCCTTTTCAGCCGTAATACGTGCTTCAATTGAAAAGCCTTTTGAGCCAATCGTAATATCATCAATTGATTTGCCTTCGGCAATTTCATATTGCTTGCTCACAATTGATACGCCTGAGGTCCATTCAGTAACAGGGTGTTCTACTTGCAGACGTGTATTCATCTCCATGAAGTAAATCGTGTCGGCGTTTAGATCGTAAATAAACTCGACCGTGCCTGCGCCATAATAATCAACTGCATCGGCTAAATTGGCGGCACATTCGTACGCCATTTTCTCTAAATGCTTCGGCAGCATTGTCGAGCCAGATTCTTCGAGTACTTTTTGGTTATTCCGCTGCACAGTACAATCACGCAAGCCAAGCACTTTCGTGTTGCCGTGCGTATCACGCAGTATTTGTACTTCAATGTGGCGCATTGAAACAACGAATTTTTCTAAGTACAAATCACCATTACCAAACGCACTGCGGGCTTCTGAATAAACGGTATTGAACGCGTCTTTTATTTCAGACGAGCTGCGTACAACTTTAATTCCTTTGCCGCCGCCGCCATGCACGGCTTTTAACAGCACTGGGTAGCCAATTTCGTCGGCCACTTTAGCAGTGGCTTCGGCGCTGGTTAAAATGCCGTGTGAGCCTGGTACCACAGGTACATTGTTGCTCATGGCTGTATTAATTGCGTTCGACTTATTGCCCATGGTGTCCATGCTGCTGGCTTTTGGGCCAATAAAGTTCAGG
>CAZOBR010000178.1:0-2897 GCA_964578035.1 uncultured Gammaproteobacteria bacterium | reverse complement strand
AAGTTTGCCTATCACTGGGTATTCGTGGTTTACGTTGGCATAAATTTCTTGTGCTGCGTCTGAGGCTAAAAACTCGATTAACTTGATCGCATTATCCTTGTTCGGTGCATTTTTCAGTACGCCGGCACCACTAATATTGGCATGTGTGCCAGTTGAGTTCTGGTTTGGCCAGATAATCCGTACTTTTTGTGCTGCCGCATAGTCGGGCTTGTTGCTTGAGTCTGCTAGCATTTGCGCAAGATAATAGGTGTTTGCAATCACAATGCTGCACTGGCCTGCGGCAGCAGCTCTAATTTGATCGCGGTCACCGCCTTGTGGTGAGCGGGCAAAATTAGCAACCAAGCCTTTAACCCAGGCTTCAGTTTGTTCTACGCCGTTATGGTGAATCATTGATGCGACTAATGATTGGTTATATATGTTGCCCGAAGAGCGCACACATATTTTGCCAGCATGAAGAGGATTAGTCAGATCACTATAAGTGTTGATTGAATTCAAGCTGTCATCATCGCCTAGCAACATGATTGGGCGTAAGCGCACAGACAAGCCGAACCACTGGTTGGCATTGTCACGATACTGTGGCGGAATAGTGCTGTTTAATACCGCAGAGTCAATTGCTTCAAACACACCTGCGCTTGTTGCACGGTGCAAGCGCCCCACGTCTGTTGTTAATAACACATCAGCTGGGCTGTTTATGCCTTCGCTTTCAATCCGTTTTAACAGAGCATCAGCCTTAGAGCTAATAATATTTACTTTTACACCCGTCTGTTCAGTAAAGGCATCTAGCAAAGGTTTTATCAATGCTTCTTTGCGGGCAGAATAGAGATTCACCTCATTACTCGGTTGTGCACAAGCGCTTAATATTAGAGCAGTTAGAGCAAAGGTGATGATGCGACGAATAGACATAACAGACATTTAATTGAAAATGAGAATTATTCGCATTTTGATAGATTCTTAAGTTATTTGCAAGACCAGTCTCAGTTGATTAAAGGCATTCAGATATGGTTTATTATGCCAACACAATTGGGCTTATCAGCTGATTCCCGTATACTAGCGTGCATCTTAATTTTTGATTTTTTTGGTTTATTACGATGAGTATTAGTGAGAATTTGTATTTTGCATCCAGCCACGAATGGGCGCGCGAGTTAGACAACGGGGTTATTGAGGTTGGTATTTCAAACTTTGCTCAAGAAGCGCTAGGCGATGTGGTTTATGTTGAATTACCCGAAGTGGGGCAAGCTGTTTCTGCGTCAGACGAGTGCTGTTTGGTGGAGTCGGTTAAAGCTGCTTCGGATATCTACGCACCAGTCACAGGTGAAATCACAGCAGTTAATGAAAAACTGGATGACGACCCTGAGTTACTGAATGAATCGCCGTATGAAGATGGCTGGTTATTTCGGATTAAAGCCAGTGATTTGTCAGAACTAAAAAGCTTAATGAACGAACAAGCTTATCTAGCGCAAGTTGACGACTAAACTTAAGCCAACAATTATTCCAATCTAAGCGCGAGTGCGCTGAGGAGACTCTATTGAAAACCTTGATCAGCGGCTCATTAGCCTACGATTCCATTATGGTGTTTGAAGACCAATTTAAAAACCATATATTGCCTGAACAAATCCATATTCTGAATGTATCGTTTTTCACGCCAAGCATGCGTCGTTACATGGGCGGTTGCGCGGGTAATATCGCTTACACCTTAAAATTACTGGGTGGCGACCCGCTGATTATGGCCACCGTGGGTGAAGACTTTGGTCCCTATACTAAATGGCTAGAAACCAATAATATTGCGACTGACCATGTTACAACGGTGCCTGATACCTTCACTGCACAAGCTTTTATTATTACGGATTTAGACAATAATCAGATTAACTCATTTCACCCAGGCGCAATGATGCAAGCACATCTAAACAAGGTTGGCGATGCCAGCGGTGTCGAGCTTGGTATTGTGGCACCCGATGGTCGTGATGCAATGATTGAACATGCCCAGCAATTCGCCGAAGCGAACATTCCATTTATTTTTGACCCAGGTCAAGGTTTACCAATGTTCGAAGGTGAAGAGCTAATGGCTTTTATTGATCAGGCAACTTATGCCGTTTTGAATGATTATGAAAGCCAGATGTTGAGCCAAAAAACCGGCAAGAGTATTGAAGATTTGGCAACTCAACTGGATGCTTTAATTGTTACCAAAGGTGGCGAAGGCTCGGTAGTTTATCAACATGGCGAGACTAGCACTGTTGCCGCAGCAACGATTAGTGCGGCAGTGGACCCAACCGGTTGCGGCGACTCATATCGAGCGGGTTTGTTGTTCGGTTTATCGCAAGGTTTTGATATGCAGACCTGCGCAAAAATCGGTGCGATCTGTGGTGCGATTAAAATTGAAAACGCGGGCACTCAAAATCATACATTTACACGTGATAGCTTTAAAGAGCGTTATCAAAGTGTGTTTGGTGAATCGTTCTAAACGAGCCGACAGCTTATATCTACAGACTTATATCTACAGACTTAATCTATGTTAGTTCATCCAAATTTTGACCCTGTTGCCATTCAGCTAGGCCCGTTGGCCGTGCATTGGTATGGCTTGATGTATGTGTGTGGGTTTTTAGGGGTGTACTTGCTGTGGTTGTATCGTATTAAAGCTTACCCAGAGCACCAATCATCAAAATGGAATGCGGATAATATTTCAGATTTGATTTTTTATGGTGCATTGGGTGCAGTTATTGGTGGCCGACTGGGCTATGTGTTGTTTTATAAGCCAGCCTACTATTTTGCTAATCCACTTGAAATTGTATTTGTTAACCAAGGTGGCATGTCATTTCATGGTGGCTTGCTGGGTGTGATTGTTGCCTTATATTGGTTTAGCAAAAAAATTAATCTTAGCTTTATGCAAGTTGCTGATTTTG
>CAZOBR010000177.1:0-2953 GCA_964578035.1 uncultured Gammaproteobacteria bacterium | reverse complement strand
TCAACATGTTGTTTCTCTGTTTCAATCCACAATAAGTCTGCGCCATTTTGCAAGCTAGTGATGCAGTCAAGCACGCAACGGTCTTCACCAGTGCCTTCCTTAAATTGAAATAAACCGCTCGGTAAACGCTTAGGGCGAACCAAGCTGCCACCACGATGAATAACAACGTCGCCATTTTGCATTTGCGTAGGTGTCATCTCTTCACAGTCAAGAAAGGCATTGTATTGATCACCTAAGTCACCTGGCTCATTAGTCACAGCAATTTGTTTTGTAAGGCCAGCACCTAAAGAGTCGGTTCGAGCAACAATAACGCCATTATCTACGCCTAGTTCGATAAAGGCATAACGAACTGCGTTAATCTTGGCTAAGAAGTCAGCATGCGGAACGGTTACTTTACCATCTTGATGGCCGCACTGTTTTTCGTCAGATACTTGGTTTTCAATCTGAATTGCACACGCACCAGCTTCAATCATTTGTTTAGCGAGCAAGTAAGTGGCTTCTTCGTTACCAAAACCTGCGTCGATATCAGCAATAATTGGCACAACATGTGTTTCGAAGTTGTCGATCTTGTCTTGTACTTCTGCTGCTTCAGCTGTGTTGCCCGCTGCGCGTGCTGCATCAAGATCTTTGAACAGATGACGTAGTTCACGAGCATCTGCTTGTCTTAAGAAAGTGTATAACTCTTCAATTAAGGCAGGTACTGATGTCTTTTCATGCATTGATTGGTCTGGAAGCGGGCCAAACTCAGAACGAAGTGCTGCAATCATCCACCCAGAAAGATATAAATAACGTTTATTAGTTGTGCCGTGATGCTTTTTAACCGCAATCATTTTTTGTTGACCAATAAAACCGTGCCAGCAGCCTAATGATTGAGTATAGCTACCAGAGTCGGCATCGTATTCGGCCATATCTTTGCGCATGATATCAGCGGTATAGCGAGCCACATCTAGGCCAGTTTTAAAGCGGTTCTGCATTTTCATGCGTGCGGCATACTCGGCGTTAATTGCGCCCCAATGTGAGCCGTTTTCATTGATCAACTTGTCAGCTGAATCGACATTTTGTTTGTAGTTAGACATGATATAAACCTGCGTTTTACATTAAGTTAATAGTGATCGAAATTATTTCTGAGAAATGTTTATTACTATTTAAATAAATTTTATGAATGTGATTATTTAAAAAGACATTGAATATACAATTCGTGGCGAGACTTTAGCGCCGAAAATCGGAAGAAGATAGCCCAAATTACGCATATTTGTCATTCGTAGAGTGAATAATACTCATGTAATATAAAGGTTATTCATGAATCTTTTGTTAAATTCTTTAAGTATTTGGTAAATGAATAGTAGGGATTCAGCCAAATTTAAACTACGCAGTGTAAACTTCTGTCATTGGTATTTTATGATTAACAGCACGCGCTAGAGCTATAACTGTTTAAAACGTGCAAACCGCAAAAAAATAAGAGAAAACTATGACTGACTATATTGATCGTGCTGGCTTACGCGTTAGCCCATTGTTGACTGACTTTATTGAGTCTGAAGTGTTGCCCGGCCTTGATATTGAAGCGAGCGCTTTTTGGGAGTCAATGGCAAATGTGATTGATGACTTGAGCCCTGTAAATAAACAGCTACTGCTTGAACGTGATGAAATTCAGGCTAAGCTCGATGCTTGGAATCTTGCCAATAAAGATAACTTTGATGCGGGTGCCTATAAAGCGTATCTATATGAAATTGGTTATCTAGTCGAAGAGGGTGACGATTTTGTTGTTAGCACGCAAAATGTCGATAGTGAAATTGCGCGGCAAGCTGGAGCTCAATTAGTTGTACCTACTTCTAATGCACGCTTTGCATTGAATGCGACAAACGCGCGTTGGGGCAGTTTGTACGACGCCGTTTATGGCACCGATGTCGTGTCAGAGGATGACGGCGCATCTCGTAGCGGTCCATACAATCAAGTGCGCGGTGCTAAAGTTATTCAATTCGGTCGCGACTTGCTGGATAAATATTTTTCGCTAGCAAATGGTTCGCACGCCGATGTGGTGTCTTATCAAATTGTGAATGATACTGTCATCGCTACGCTTGAAAGCGGTGTGCAGACCGCATTGGCAGATACCTCTCAATGTATTGGTTACGACGGTAGTGGTTCGGCGCCAACTGCCGTGTTATTGCGCCACAATGGTTTGCACATGGTGATTGAAATTGATCCAAGTTCACCTGTTGGCAGCACCGATAAAGCTGGCGTTAGAGACATCACAGTGGAAGCGGCAATCACCACAATTCAAGATTTTGAAGACTCAGTAGCCGCGGTTGATGCAGAAGACAAAATAGGCGTTTATCGCAACTGGCTTGGCTTAATGAAAGGCAATTTAAGTGAAACTTTTACCAAAGGTGGTAAAACCATAACGCGCTCGTTACATGCTGACCGTGGCTATAAATCGTTTGATGGCTCCGAATTGCGTTTTCACGGGCGTAGCTTGTTATTCTGCCGCAACGTTGGCCACTTAATGTCTAATCCAGCGATCATTGATAGTAATGGCGATGAGATTCAAGAAGGTATTATGGATGCAATGATCAGCGTGCTAATTGCTAAGCATGATTTGATCGGTAACAGCACCTACCGCAACTCCAGAAATGGCAGTGTTTATATAGTTAAACCAAAAATGCACGGTCCAAAAGAAGTGGCGTTTGCGAATACTCTGTTTAACCGTGTAGAAGACGAATTTGGCTTAGAGCGCAATACGGTGAAGATTGGCGTAATGGATGAAGAGCGCCGCACAACCGTTAACCTGAAAGAATGTATTCGCCAAGTAAAAGAGCGCGTGGTGTTCATTAATACCGGCTTTCTTGACAGAACGGGTGACGAAATTCACACCAGCATGCTGTTGGGTACCATGGCACCAAAAGCTGAGATTAAAAAGCAAGCCTGGATAGCCGCGTATGAAGATTGGAATGTTGAT
>CAZOBR010000176.1:0-2973 GCA_964578035.1 uncultured Gammaproteobacteria bacterium | reverse complement strand
CCCTTTCAAACCGCAGAACATGGCACTTAATAGTGCGGTTACGATCGACGGAGGCGAAATTGGTCGCGCACAAGCCGTGCAAGCACAAGCCTGCAATTTAGAGCCGCATACCGATTTCAACCCGATATTATTAAAGCCCTCAAGCGATACAGGTGCGCAAGTTATTGTGCACGGCAAGGTCGTTGATGCGATGCAAGCTGCCCAATATCACGATTATAAACAGGTTGCGATGCGTGCCGTATTAGACTCACACACACGCCTTGAGCAGCAATATCAAAATATTGTTGTCGAAGGCGCTGGCAGCCCTGCCGAAATTAATCTGCGTGATAATGATATTGCCAACATGGGCTTTGCCGAAGAAGTTGACTGCCCGGTTGTAATCATTGCAGATATTGACCGTGGCGGCGTATTCGCACACTTAGTCGGCACCTTAGATTTATTATCGCAGAGCGAACAAGACCGCGTGGTAGGGTTTATCATTAACCGTTTTCGTGGCGACATCGCGCTATTAGAAAATGGCTTAGATTGGTTGGAACAACGTACTGGCAAACCTGTGCTTGGTGTGGTGCCGTATTTAACAAATTTCTTTTTAGATGCGGAAGATGCGATCTCAACCATGCAGATCGAGGATGACGATCCAAGCGAGACAGAGCGCCTTAAAGTATTAGTACCCGTATTACCGCGGATTAGCAATCACACGGATTTTGATGCGCTACGCTTGCACCCTCAGGTTGATTTGCAATTCATTGCGCTCGATCAACAGCCACCCAATGCCGACTTAATAATTCTGCCTGGCTCAAAGAATGTACTGGATGATCTTGCTGCGCTAAAACAAACGGGTTGGCAAGCACATCTCAATAAACACTGTCGCTACGGTGGCAAAGTGATTGGTATTTGTGGTGGTTATCAAATGCTCGGCAATACACTAAAAGACCCTCATGGTATTGAATCAAAACGACAGAGTGATACTGGCTTTGCACTACTTGATATTGAAACAGTTTTAGAACCCGAAAAACAGTTAATTAAGACTCAAGGCGCGTTCTGTCACCCTAGCTTTGATTCACAAGGCTCTGATCAAATCACGGGCTACGAAATTCATTGCGGTATTAGCGATACGAAAAATGCACAACCACTTTTTAGCTTAGACTCAAACCGTAATGACGGGGTAATCAGTGCTGACAACAATGTGCTCGGCACTTATTTACACGGTATTTTTGATACGCCGTGTGCCTGTCATCATTTACTTAATTGGGCGGGTTTAAAGAGTAACTCTGAAGTTGATCTTAATATCGTCAGAGAGCAACAATTAGAACGTTTGGCTGATTGCCTAGAACAGCATCTCGACCCTGAGTTTATTGAGGCGTTGATATGAACCATCGACGCAATTGGGTAATATTCTCCCTACTCTTGCTGCCAATTAGTTTCTTAACAGCCGTCTCTTTAGGCACAATCTCAATTAGTTTTGCAGATATCTTGAATGGCTTTTTGACAACCGACGCGTCGCAAAACAAGCTCATCGTTGAGCAAATTCGTGTGCCGCGCGCACTGCTCGCAACCTTAGTCGGTGCTTTATTAGGTATTTGTGGCGCCGCAACGCAAGGCTTGTTTCGAAATCCACTGGCAGACCCATCTTTGATTGGCGTTACCGCCGGTGCTTCAGCGGGTGCAGCCATCACAATTTTCTTTGCAAGCAGCGTGTCTTCATTGCAAGGCATAACGGGCATTGGCTTTGTTTCTTTTGGCGCATTTATTGGTGGTGCTCTAGCCGTGCTGCTGGTCTATAAACTTGCGACGCAACGCGACGGCACATCAGTCGCAACCATGTTGTTAGCCGGTATTGCGATTACCGCTGTTGCAGGCGGCTTAACCAGCTTTGTTGAATTTTTTGCCAACAATGAAATGCTAAGACGCATTAGCCTCTGGAAAATGGGCGGTTTAGACGGCGCCAATTATCAGCGCGTGATACTCGCGGCCGCCATTGGGACATTAGTCTTATGCGTGTTACCAAAATACAGCACCGCGCTTAATGCCCTTCTACTTGGTGAGTCAGAAGCTCGCCATTTAGGTATCTCAGTACAGCGTACTAAAATAAGCATTATTTTATTGGTTGCTTTAGGCGTGGCGACCTCGGTGGCATTAGCTGGCAGTATCGCGTTTGTTGGCCTGGTAATACCGCATATTATTCGCTTACTCATAGGGCCTGACCACCGCTATTTGTTACCAATGTCGGCTATTGGCGGTGCTATATTGCTATTGCTGGCAGACACCGTCGCTCGCACTGTCGTCGCCCCTATTGAATTACCCGTTGGTTTAGTAACTGCGTTTTTAGGCACGCCGTTCTTTATTTCATTATTGCGTAATCGTCACGTATTCGGGATGCGGTAGAGAGTTATGTCTATGAATAACACCAAATCACAAAATGTACTGACAATTCAGAGTCTATCCGTCGCTAAACCTGGTTCAGCCAAAACGCAAAACCTGCATTATTTAGTTAAAGACGTAAATTGTGAACTCGCTGCGGGCGAAGTGCTGGCAATTATTGGGCCAAATGGCGCAGGCAAATCAACATTGTTAAAGGCAATTTCAGGTGACCTAAACTTTACTGGCAAGCTGATTACGCCCGCGCTGGAAAACGAAAACAAATTGCGTGCACGCCAGCTCGCCGTATTGCCGCAATTTAGTTTATTGAATTTTCCATATCGAGTGCATGAAGTCGTTGCACTTGGGCGCATACCGCACGCGACAGGTGCAGCGCGCGATCAACAGATTATCAATCAAGCATTAGAGCTGATGGATATTGCCTATTTAACTGATCGCCTTTACCCAGACCTATCAGGTGGTGAAAAACAGCGAGTGCAACTTGCGCGAGTGTTGGCACAAATATGGCATCAAGACGATGCACCAAACCAAACACGATTATTATTATTAGACGAGCCCACCACCGCCTTAGATCTAGGCCATCAACAAGATCTA
>CAZOBR010000175.1:0-3117 GCA_964578035.1 uncultured Gammaproteobacteria bacterium | reverse complement strand
GTTGGCGTATTAAGTAGCGCTTAAGCAAATTAAATTGTTATTAAATGAACGCCAGACATAAAAAAGTGCAAACAGCGCCTAACTCGGTTCGCATTATTGCTGGGCAGTGGCGAGGCCGCCGTGTGCCGGTGTTAAACAGTGAAGGTTTGCGTCCAACCACAGATCGCGTTCGAGAGCGGCTTTTTAATTGGTTGATGCACGATGTTGCGGGCGCTCGATGCCTAGATTTATTTGCTGGGTCTGGCGCACTTGGTCTTGAGTGTTTATCACGTGGTGCCGCGTTTGTGCAATTCGTAGAGTCGGATAAACGAGTTGCGCAAAATTTGCGTGTAAGCGTAAATTTATTATCACAGGGAGATACTACTGATACTAATGCGCATATTCACGAATCACATGGTGTGCATTTTTTAAAACAAGTTAGCCAGCCGTTTGATATTGTCTTTTTAGATCCACCGTTTCAATCTGATTTATTGGTGAGCTGTATAGACGCTTTACAGCAATACAATTGTTTGACTGATAATGCGTTAGTCTACATTGAACAAGCGGCTAAAACGGATTTGCCCAAACTGCCCGAAGGCTGGGAAATTCATCGCGAGGGCACAACTGGACAAAGCCGATATACCTTAGCTTTATGTTCACGCAATACGGTATAATCATCCAATGAAAAAAATAGCCGTCTACCCTGGAACCTTCGATCCGATCACCAATGGTCATTTAGACTTGGTGATGCGAGGCGAGTTGATCTTTGATGAAGTGATAATAGCGGTCTCAGATAACCCACGTAAAAATCCCTTATTCAGCATTGATGAGCGTATGGCAATGGTTAATGAGGCGGTGGCTCACTTAGAGCATGTGCATGTTAAAAGCTTCGACGATTTGTTGGTTACGTTTGTTGCCAGAGAAGGCGCAAAGTTTGTCATTCGTGGCTTGCGCGCGGTATCTGATTTTGAGTATGAATTTCAATTGGCATCTGCGAACCGTCGAATGGATGAAAACGTAGAAACTATTTTCTTAACACCCGCTGAAGCAAATTATTTTATTTCTTCGTCGTTGGTGCGCGAAATTTCGTATTACGATGGTGATATTTCCAGCTTTGTACCTAAGCATGTAAAACAAACCATTTTAAAAAAATGGGCAGATAAAAAGTCGCAAGAGTGACTGTAAACCAACAGCATGGCACTTTATATTACAGATCAATGCATCAATTGCGATGTGTGTGAACCCGAGTGTCCTAATGATGCGATTTATCAAGGCGAACTGATTTATGAAATTGAAGCCAGCAAATGCACGGAATGCGTTGGCCACTTTGGCGAAGAACAATGTGTGGTTATATGCCCAGTAGATTGTATTTTTATTGACCCTGAGCACACTGAAACGCCAAGCCAATTACAAGAAAAATACACCCGCCTAACGGGTTTGCCTTTTGCTGGCAATGTAAGTGTTGACAAGACAAGCGCTGATAAAGCCGATAAGTAAGACTAAGCCACAAGGTCTTTTACTGGGTATTAATGAATAGAGCCATGTCAGGGCAACAAATTGCCAGCCGTTTGAATGCGCAACTGCAAATAAAGGTCCCGAATGCCAAGCTAGTTTGGCAAACGTTACCACAAGCGCCAGAGATACAGCTTGCGCTGATTGATCAGACTTATCCGCAAGCAGACCTGTCTGCGGAGCAAGTTGAAGAGCTAATGGATTCACCACCGTACTGGGCATTTTGTTGGGCCAGTGGGCAAGTAATGGCGCGGTATTTATTAGATCAATCTGACTCTCTACAAGGTGCAACCGTTATTGATTTTGGTTGTGGTTCAGGTGTTGTTGCCATTGCCGCAGCGCTGGCGGGTGCGGCGCGTGTTGTCGCTGTTGATATTGATAAAGCCGCTTTATTGGCGACGCAATATAACGCATTAAAAAATCAGGTAATGGTTGAGCTTACATCAGACCTTGAACAAATTAATATTGTGAATCAACGAACTGTTTTGGTGGTTGCAGATGTGTTTTACGATGCCGACAACATTGTATTATTAAAGTCGTTTATTGAACGCTATGACGAAGTCATAGTGGCGGATTCAAGGGTAAAACCAGATTTGTTGCAGGGCGTGCAACAAATGGCTCACTACGTTAGCTGCACGGTGCCAGATTTAGGCGAGTCGAATGACTTTAACTCAGTCAGAGTTTATCGAACGGCGATTAACTAAATAAAAGGGTTTACTTATCGGGTGCTTGATCGCCTATTTTCTGCATACTGGCATGCCATTTTTCCGCGGCGTCTATTGCTGACTGTTTATCTGAGTGGCGAAGATTAAGCCAGAATGAAACGGTTTTATTGTAGTAGCCTTTCTTTTTAAAGCGTACTGCAATATTTTGTCGCTCGCTGCTGCCTTCAACGAAATGCACAATCAGTGGTGTAACCCCCAACTCAGTTTTGTCGCGTAAATTTAAGACGGTTGCGCCTGGTGGGTCAGATACAATTCGTGCGGCACCGTGATGTGAAACACAAGCACTTAGCAACGTACTTAACGAAATGAGCACAGCCATTAACGCCAAACCAGTGCGCGATTTGTTTAAGTGTTGATTCATGCCAAGGCGTGGATGCTCTCGCGAGTGAAGGTGCGGTGTCCGCGTTAAAAACTAGAAATGAATGCTTTTGTCCCAGTAAAGAATTTCAGCACCCGTTTCATCTTTTTCTGGGTCTTTTTGGTTCGCCAGTTCTGCCTCTGCCAGCAAGCTGACTAAACGATTTTGATAACCGTGAAACTGCTGGTGTTGATCAACCAATTGCGCCTGCATTGTTAAGAGTTCATTAAGCCTTGTTTCGACCGTATCCGATGCTTTATGAATTCGTTTAACACTTTCTAGGCGACGACGCAGTTGCGTATGATGCTCGCGCACATAGGTTTCCATTGGCACCATTAAATTGTTATTCCAATTGGTTGCATCGCGTAGGGCTTGGCTAAATAGCTTGCGAGAGGCGACGCAGACCGAATCATAAAACTTATTGGTAATCGACATTTGCTCACGAAAGAACAAAGTCTTGGTGTCTTTTAAGTTGCTGTGCTTTGCTTCAAGGCGTGCCACTTCTTGCTTAAATTTTTCTAACCGCAAGCGTCTAACTCGAAA
>CAZOBR010000174.1:0-3170 GCA_964578035.1 uncultured Gammaproteobacteria bacterium | reverse complement strand
GAGTACCTGGCTACGAACCAGGCGGTCGGAGGTTCGAATCCTTCCATGCGCGCCAAATAATAAAGCCTCGTTGCGTCAGCAACGGGGCTTTTTTATTTGCTGCTCATGAAAGAATGATGAGAACCTCTGTTCGATAAAATCGCTTGGAGCGATTTTAAACAGCCGAAGGCTGCCCGAAGGGTGAAGCGCATGGATGCGCTGAGTAATCCTTCCATGCGCGCCAAATAAAAAACCACTAAAAAACCCCTAACCCTAAATGCCGTTCAGCATTCTCTTGAGCGTTCGCAATTTGCATATCAGTTAGTACTAATTATTGGGCGATATGTCGGATGAAATCGGTTTCTCGGGCATCAACATTGTCGTCCGAGTAGGCGAGTATCCATAAGTATTCTAATAATTTGACGCGTTTAGCGTTTCCAAGTGTCTCGCAAATTTGTTTGGCTAATGTTTCTGTTGGTGTACTAAGAACATCTTCGCTGCTGGCAACTAAAATCATCGAACCCAACTCTGGTTTGTTCAAGTTTGAACTCCTTGCGCAGTAACTCGCTTATATGGGGCATCTCAATGCGGCTGAATTTATCGTCAGCAGCGGACATTTTTATCATCAATACGGCGGCGGCTTGTTGAACGTCAGCTGACGTATTTGCCCTTTTATTTTTTACAGGCATGATAGAGAATTTTTTTTGCCTTTTTTATCATATCCATACTCCTGTTGTTTTCGATTAAATTTTAAACCAAGATGTTCGACATCCACAATGCTTATGGATATTGTCACATCAAATTAGCTGAAAATGCGTTAAAGTAAACCCAAGTAAACCAATCAATAAATATAAAATGGCTGTTCCACAAATTCTACAAAACCTCACACTTCCTGTTATTGCTGCACCAATGTTTATCTTATCGGGCAGAGAACTAGTCATGGCACAATGTAAAGCAGGCATTGTGGGGTCATTTCCAGCGTTAAATGCGCGTGGCGATGGTCAATTTGAAATTTGGTTAAAAGAGATTACCGAAGAGTTAGATCGTTACAATCAAGCCAACCCAGATAAACCGGCGGCGCCGTTTGCGGTAAACCAAATTGTGTTTAAGAGCAATGCACGCTTACAAGAAGACATGGAGCTCTGTGTTAAGTACAAGGTGCCAATTATTATTACATCGCTAGGTGCAAATGAAGACGTCAATGCCGCAGCACATTCTTACGGTGGCATTGTGTTTCATGATGTGATCAACCAACGTTTTGCTCGTAAAGCGATTGAGAAGGGTGCTGATGGCTTGGTGGCTGTGGCGGCAGGTGCGGGCGGCCATGCTGGCGCTCAAAGCCCGTTTGCCATTATTCAGGAAACACGCGAGTGGTTCGATGGTCCCTTGGCCTTATCGGGCAGTATCGCAACAGGTGATTCAGTACTCGCAGCGCAAGCAATGGGCGCAGATTTTGGTTATATTGGTTCAGCATTTATTGCGACTAAAGAAGCCGATGCAGCGCAAGACTATAAACAGATGGTTGTCGACTCAGATGCCGACGATATTGTCTATTCAGATTACTTTACTGGCGTTTCGGGCAACTATTTAAAACCAAGTATTGCTGCTGCCGGAATGGATCCAAACGATTTACCCAAGGGTGATATCAGCGCAATGCAAAAGCTGACAAACCAAAGCAATGATGCAAAAGCCTGGAAGGATATCTGGGGCTGTGGTCAAGGCATTGGTGCTATCGACAACATACAAACCGCTGGCGAACGCATTGCACAATTGCAGTCTGAGTACGACGCAGCCAAAGCACGCATTAGCTAACGATGAGCCTGACCAAGCAAGAAATAGATGACTTTTTTGATGCTGAATTCCCGGGGAATAGCCTAGTCGTAGAAGAGCTGGCGGAGCGGCGAGTCAAAGTGCGCCGATCTGTCGATGTTGCTGGTCTGCGACCAGGTGGTACTGTTTCAGGCCCATTTATGATGACGCTGGCTGATGCAACTATGTATGTAGCTGTATTAAATGAAATTGGTTTGGTTGCGCTGGCCGTTACTACCAACTTAAATATTAACTTTTTTCATCGGCCATCCGCTAATGCCGACATGATTGCGGAGTGTGAGCTTCTTAAGGTTGGCAAAAAGCTGGTTGTTGGTGAAGTAAGCCTTTATTCTGAAGGTGACGATAATATGATTGCGCATGCGGTTGTTACCTACGCACTACCACCAACTCGGCACACGTAAGCTTAATATATTGGCCTAACATGCAGATCAACTTTATTTTTAATGCGTGTTTGATTAGTATGAACAGCTAATAAAAATATGAGGATTCTTAAATGAAATTAATAACAGCCATTGTTCGTCCATTTAAATTAGACGACATCAAGGATGCACTTGCTACGGTTGGTGTGATGGGTATGACCGTTTCCGAAGTAAAAGGTTTTGGGCGTCAAAAGGGTCACACCGAAGTTTATCGAGGTGCGGAGTACGCCATTGACTTTATTCCGAAAACAAAAATCGAAGTTGCGGTTGCGGATGATATTGTTGATTCAGTAGTGGACGTAATTGTTGAGTCAGCGAAAGGCAACAAAGTTGGCGATGGCAAAATCTTTGTAACCGAATTAGCACAGGTTGTGCGAATTCGTACGGGTGAGACGGGCGACGAAGCGCTCTAGACAGTGCCTGGTAAGTAAGCAACTGGATATTCTTATCCAAACGTTAGCTCAATGTTTCATTCAAGCATTGATATCTAAGTTCCTATAAATATAAACTTGTGTCGACTTTTTCTGTCCGCATATCAGTTGAATGTCAGCTCGAGTATAGAAAAATAATTAAGGTAGATTTATGAAAATTCAAAATATGTTAATCCTCGCATTAACGTCACTGTTGTTACCCAGTGTTGTTATGGCGCAAGAAGTAGCAGAAATCAACACTGGCGATACTGCATGGATGCTAACCGCATCTGCCCTTGTGTTATTTATGTTGCTACCAGGTTTGTCACTTTTCTATGGCGGTTTGGTACGCAGTAAAAACGTTTTATCGATATTAATGCAATGTTTCAGCATTGCCTGCGCTATGTCTCTGTTGTGGTTTCCTCGCGTCTGGTCAGTTTTGACCGCTCGCTTGAAGAAGCTGCGCTTGATCTTGGATCAACCCCTTGGGAGGCGTTTCGGCTGGTGACCCTTCCGATCATCGCGCCTGCGG
>CAZOBR010000173.1:2797-3251 GCA_964578035.1 uncultured Gammaproteobacteria bacterium | reverse complement strand
ATCGTAACCATGCTGCCCTGCGGTCCGATGCAAAGCCTGTACATCTTTTGGAAAACAAGAGCCCCCGTAGCCACAACCAGGGTAAATAAAGTGATAACCAATACGTGGATCAGAGCCGATACCTTGTCGTACAAGCTCAATATCAGCGTCTAAGCGCTCGGCTAAATTCGATAACTCATTCATAAATGAGATCTTAGTTGCAAGCATTGCATTAGCGGCGTATTTGGTCAGCTCGGCCGATGGAATATCCATCACAATCAAACGCTCATGATTGCGATTGAATGGCGCGTATAGACTTCTCAGTGTCGCAACTGCTTTGTCATCATCAGCACCAACAACCACGCGATCAGGTTTCATAAAATCGTCAATTGCAGCGCCCTCTTTCAAGAACTCAGGGTTTGACGCAACGCTGAATTCTAAATCAACGCCACGAGTGTCTAATTCCTGTTGTATT
>CAZOBR010000173.1:0-2787 GCA_964578035.1 uncultured Gammaproteobacteria bacterium | reverse complement strand
GAACCTTAGCCGCCGTGCCAACCGGCACGGTAGACTTAGTCACAATAACTCGATGTTCTGTTAAATTTTGCCCAATTGCTCTGGCAACAGCTAATACATGAGAAAGATCGGCAGAACCATCTTCATCAGGCGGTGTGCCAACTGCAATAAACATAATTTCAGCGTGTTCAACCGCTTGCTTTATATCAGTGGTGAACTGCAAACGATCTGCCTCAACATTGGCTTTTACGAGGCTGTCTAAGCCTGGCTCAAAAATCGGAATCTCACCATTTAATAACTGGTCTATTTTGCTTTGATCTTTGTCTACACAAAGAACTTGATTACCAACATCGGCAAAGCATGTGCCTGTTACTAAACCGACGTAACCGGTTCCTACAATTGATATTTTCATCTATTAAATATTTGCTGCGAGTTTAACGCGCATTTAGTGTCTATAAATTAGCAATTACATAAACCCTGAATGATAGACTATTCATGCTTTTGAGTCACAAATAATGGATGCAATAAGCCGCCCATCGCGCCATCGAATAACGATTTCAAACGCATCAGCAAGGCCACAGATAAACCCAACGCAGGGTCATAACCCATTAATTGAAACATACTGGTATAAGCAAACTCCATTAAACCGATATTGCCGAATGACAACGGAATATTCATGATCAGCATAATAATCGGTGTTGCAATAAGAATGGGCCACCACGACACATCCGCTTGGAATACCCAAGCTGTGACTAATACATTCAGCACCGCAATCAAATAAAAAATAAGTGAGTTAACAAACGCCCAAACAATCGCACTTGGTTTTTGCTTGTAGCTATCAATGGATAACAAAAGCTTATCTAACTTAGTAAACAGTTTATCGGTGATTGGAATTCGCGCCGTTAAAGAGTCACGTACCCAGCGGTAAAGTCGCTGATCTAATAGCATCCAAGCAATAAAACTTAAACCCAATGCAAACGCAATCAGGCTCACTCTTACAAAATCAACACTGAATAACGAAATTTGACTGAGAATAGCCAAACCGGCAACAAACAGAAGTGTTAGCACGCCGGTATACCGTTCCACAAAAACAGATGCGAGTGAATCAGCCTGCCTACCTGAAAACTTACCCAACTCATAAGCACGCACAACATCACCACCCACACTGGTTGGTAGGAATAAATTATAAAATTGGCCGACTAAATAATAAGCAAAAATTCTAGGGTAACTCGCACCTAAATTTTGCGAACGAGTTAACATAAACCACTTCAAGGCACTGCTGGCATTAATCAAAACACCCACGGCAACACTGAGTAGCAAAAATGGCCAACTAACGTTGACAAGCACCTTAGCAAACTCGGCTCTACCCGTTTCTGAGAACAGACCAACCTGATAAAAAACCAAGGCCAAAAGCGCTAAGGTAACGAGTATTTGCGCAAGTTTTAAGACAGTTTTATTCACAATGATCGAAATACGTAAAAAAGTAGTTAATTAAGTGCAATTTAGGGCTAAATTTGTCATTTTTTTAGGATTGTAACTGGGATTTGCTAGACAAAGTAAGTATTATGCGCCTCTTTCGAAATACACAGGTTAACTAGTAACATGACAACAGCTTCTGCAAGACACATTCTCGTGTCATCCGAACAAGCGTGCTTAGATTTACAAGACAAAATCAACGCGGGTGAAAAAACATTTGAGAACGCTGCAGCTGAATTCTCTCAATGCCCATCTGGAAAACAAGGTGGCGATTTAGGCACATTCGGTCCTGGCATGATGGTGCCAGAATTTGATCGTGTTGTGTTTAATGAAGATGTCGGCAAAGTACATGGCCCAGTACAAACGCAGTTTGGTTATCACTTAGTAGAAATTATTTCTCGCGATAATTAATCAATACTGTTCTAGTAGTAAATAGAATAAAAACAAGCCTCTCGCGGTTATGCTGCGAGAGGCTTTTTTATGCGCGTTTAATCACTATTAATTTGTGTTGTCCGAGGGCTGTTTACCTTTTGCAAATAAACCAATACCAAGCAAAGCAAACAGCATGCCTATTACTGGGTTAATCCAATTTAGCAATGACCACTGCACGTAATCCAATGTCGCCACTCCTAATGTCGCAGCATAGAAGGCACCCGTTGTTGTCCACGGAATCAAAGCAGTCATTAGCGTTCCGCCCTCTTCCAGTGATCTAGATAACACGGCTCTATCAACTTGAGTATCGTCAAATTTTTGACGAAACATTTGGCCAGTAAGAATCATTGAAATATAGCTCTCGCCTAATACTAAATTAGCAGCAAACGTACCAAGGATTGCTGAAATTACGACGCTAGCCGCTCGTTTAACTTGCTTAAGCACCCAATCCATTAACACATTTAAAAAGCCCATATGCTGCAATACAGAGCCTAAGCTAATGGCAACAAAACTGAGCGTAAATGTCCACGCCATATCGGTGATACCACCGCGATTCAATAGAGGGTTTAGACTGTCTACGCCACTTTCTACTTTAGCGCCATCGTAAAAGCCGCTGACAATAGCAGTCAAACTTTGTTCTTGAAATAACAATGCAATCACGGCAGCCACCACAGCGGCAATCAACATCGCTGCCTCCGCAGCCAAGCCGCGCATAGATAGTGCAAAAAGGACGACCATTGGCAATAGCATAAAAACATTAATCGTAAATGTGGCATCAAGTGCGTCGAGCAAACGATTTAACTCTGCCGCTGGTAACGGCTGGTCAGCAAACGACCAACCAATCCAGCTAAACGCCATCAATGAAATAATGTAAGTAGGAATTGTGGTGGTCGACATACT
>CAZOBR010000172.1:0-3260 GCA_964578035.1 uncultured Gammaproteobacteria bacterium | reverse complement strand
GTATCAGGCAATTTTGGATTTATTTGCCAAGCACCACGCGGAGTTTGATAAATATGATATTCGTACGGGCTTTTTATACGCAGTTATTTCAACGAATTGTTTTGTATTGGAACCCGTGTTTTTCTGGCCTGATGCCATTACCGAGATTCACCAGGTCAGTGTAGAGGCTGATTATCTTGCCAAACTCCCACGCAACGAAGAAGACCTAGATGCACGCGCAGTTGTCACCCAAGTGCGTAAAGAGTTCGCCGAAATGTTTCGTGAACGCGGTGGTGTGCATTTACAAATTGGTAAGTCATATCACTACGCTGACGGCATTGCGTCAGAGACAGCCGCACTGATTAAATCAATCAAGCGTGACTTAGACCCAAACAATAAAATGAACCCAGGTGCCCTGGGCTTTACTAACGAGGAGATGAATTGATGGCTCGATTAGCCCCTGTAGAATTAAGCGACCTTGATACTGAAATGCAAGGCGTGATTGCCGCTGGCGAACAGATTATGGGCTTTAGCTCTAACGACGCCATGGTTATGGCACACAAGCCGGCCGTGCTCAAAGCCATGCTAGGCTTAGTGCAAGCGGTTTATCAGCCAGGCTCCGTATCGCTTGAGTTGAAAAAACTCGTCGCGGTAATGACCAGTAGCGCAGCCGGTTGTCAGTATTGCCAAGCGCACACTCAATACGGCGCGATGAACGAAGGTGTGTCACCTGAAAAACTTACCGCTATTTGGGAATACCAAACGAATAATCTTTTTAGCGATGCTGAACGCGCCGCGCTAGACGTTGCACGCACTGCCGCGTTTTCACCGAATGAAACCACCGACGCAAGTTTTGATAAAATGAAGGCGTTTTACAGCAATGAACAAATTGCTGAGTTGGTCGGCGTGATCGCCATGTTTGGTTTTTTAAATCGCTGGAATTCGACCATGGCAACCGACCTTGAACAAACACCTAAATCTGCGCTACAAGCGAACGGATTAATATAATCATGACCGACAATATACAAATACACCTCGCTTCAACGCCAGAGAACGCACCAGAGCCTTCACACTTCGCGGTGGTCAACACAGCAATGCCAAAGGCAGGTAAAGGTCAGGTGTTGTGTGCAACGCAATATCTTTCGCTAGACCCATACATGCGCAGCCAAATTGCTGGCCGACATATATCCGGCAGTATTGGCCCGGGTGATTTAATGCGCGGTGAAACAGTCAGCAAAGTTGTTGAGTCAAACCACCCAGATTTTAAAGTAGGTGATACCGTACGTTGTTTTGGTAACTGGCAACAATATTCTGTGCACGAAGCCAGCGAGTTAACAATGCAGTCAGCGGATATTCAACCGGCCTCGTACGGTTTGTCGGTATTGGGTATGCCCGGTTTAACCGCCTATGCAGGTTTAATCTGGAAAGCACAGCCCAAAGAGGGCGATGTAGTATTAGTGCCTGCTGCCACAGGCGCAGTAGGTTCAACTGTTGGGCAGCTCGCGAAAATACACGGCTGTAAAGTGATCGGAATTGCAGGATCAGATGCTAAGTGCGAATACGCAGTGAGCAACTTAGGTTACGATGCTTGTATTAACCGTAAAACTGAAGACTTAGGCGAACGTTTAACTGAGCTTTGCCCAGACGGTATTGATATTTATTTTGATCTAGTGGGTGGCGATACCTTAAACCTAGTGTGCACCAGACTCGCGATTAACGCGCGCGTTTTATTATGCGGTTTAATGGAAGACTACAACAGCCCAACTCGCCGACCCGGACCACACCCAGGGCCAATTATTGGTGCGCGCGCAACTTTATATGGCCTCGTGGTTTACGACTATGAACCAAGACGCGATGAGTTTACGCAAGCCTGCATGCCCTATGTTAATGATGGTCGTCTCAGTATGCGCGAAGATATGGCCGAAGGTATCGAATCCGCGCCAGAGGCTTTTTGCCGACTCATGCGCGGCGAAAATGAAGGCAAAGCAATTGTGAAAGTTGCGCTGTAGGGGAAATTGTTTAAGGTTTAGCTAGAGTTCTAAACCTTAACGCATTCAATTCGAAACCCGGCAGGGCTGTAAAACGAAATCCAATCTCCGCTCGCGCTCAGTGTGCGCAGCGTTCCATGTTCTGTCCATTCTAAGCTATGCGCTGTTAGCGCCGCTTTAAGCTCAGACAAGTTCTCGGTCATGTAAGTGATGTGCAAAATGCCTAAATTTTTGGGTTTAGCGCGCGTAAACAGGTTATTGCCATTGGTGCCATCGTAAGAAATAACCTCAATTCGCCCAAGCGGCGCATCAGGGTGCCCGAGAATGCTGAAATGAATTCCCGCACCCTTTGGTAGGCCAATCATTTTTTCAATGTCAGGGCCATGCATGTCATAGTGCTCAAGCGTGTTAATCTCAAGCACGTTTGCATAGAATGATTTTTCGAGATCAATATTGCTCACCGCCGTAATCAGCGGGCCAATACCAGCAAAGCCTTGTTCTGAAAACTGTACACCTGGGATATCGCGCTCTAGCAGCACAACGTTAATATCATCGTGGCCAAACATATGTATTTCCTTCGCCTCAACGCCATCATCCGTCACAATTTGCGTATAGTTTTTACTCCTGAATTTATAGCCTGCTGCTTTGAGTGCCGTCATTTGCGCTGGCATATCATGCACATAAATATCTAAGTTCTTAGGGCAGGTATCAAAGGTGTTTGCGTTTTCGCGTACCGGTGATTGCGGTTCATTAAATTCCACAAAATGCAGCATGCCAGTATCCGCACCCGGTGAGGCAACAATCGCTTGGCGAGTGATATCCGTTGCTTCAATATCCCATAGTTTAGCAAGCTTGGTATCGGGCCCAGATCGTTGCTCGCGTAATTCAAAGCCACACTGATCTATCCATAAAGTTAAAGCTCGATCTAAATCAGCAACACCAATAACCGCAGTATGAAATGACCTCATTGTGACTCTGAAAATCGTCCGAATTTTGTTTAATTTAACGTTTAAAAAGCGTTATAACACAGGCTCTGTAATACAGAGCATCGGAATTACACAACCGCTTACGATAAAACGCTATAAATAGGTCGAAGTGGCTTGACGAAAAAGCTGTCCAAAAGGTTCTGATGACGTACAGCCACGGCAGAGGCTTTTAATATTCACTAAGACAAGCAATTGCAAAACTCGGTTTATAAGATAGAACGTTTGTTTTCCTTATGAACCAATGGGTTTGCGATGTCTTCTGCTTTCAAGCGTGCCGCCCATTTGTTTCTAAAGTGAACAAACGCTT
>CAZOBR010000171.1:0-3284 GCA_964578035.1 uncultured Gammaproteobacteria bacterium | reverse complement strand
AGCATGCAAGGCCGTATGACACTTTGTAATATGGCGATTGAATCGGGTGCGCGCGCAGGCTTAGTTGCGCCTGACCAAAAAACCTATGATTTTCTTGAAGGTAAAGAGTTTGCTCCAAAGGGCGACGCCTGGGATCAAGCCCTAGCCTACTGGAAATCGCTCCCCAGCGATGACGGCGCGCAATACGATCTTGTGATTGAATTGGCCGCCGAAGATATTGCGCCGCAAGTCACTTGGGGCACCTCGCCTGAGCAAGTTGTTGCAGTGAATGGCAGTGTTCCTGCGCCATCAGATTTTGATAATCAGGGCAAACAGATTGCCTGTCAAAGTGCATTGGACTATATGGACTTAGAAGCCGGCACAAAAATGACCGACGTTGAAATTGATTACGTGTTTCTTGGTTCGTGCACCAACTCACGCATTGAAGATTTTCGTGCGGCGGCTGACGTTGCAAAAGGCACAAAAGTTCCCAGTAATGTTACCGCCATTGCGGTACCCGGTTCGTATATGGTGAAAGAACAGGCCGAGCAAGAAGGCTTAGACAAAATTTTCACCAATGCCGGTTGGGAATGGCGCGAGCCAGGCTGCTCAATGTGTTTGGCAATGAATGGCGATCAACTTAAGCCCGGTGAGCGTTGTGCATCAACCTCAAACCGTAATTTTGAAGGTCGACAAGGCAAAGGCGGTCGCACGCATTTAGTCTCACCAGCAATGGCTGCCGCTGCCGCGGGTGCGGGTCACTTTGTTGATGTTCGCGAAATCGAAAACAATTCATAACTGGAGCGCATCATGGAAAAATACATAAAACACACCAGCGTTGCAGCGTTGATGAATCGCAGCAATGTAGACACCGACCAAATCATTGCTAAACAGTTCTTAAAAAAAGTAGAACGCACTGGCTTTGGCCAACACTTATTTCACGATTGGCGTTACCTTGAAGACGGCTCGCCAAATCCAGACTTTGAGCTAAACAACCCTAATTTTGCGGGCGCAAAAGTATTGGTAGTTGGCGATAATTTTGGTTGTGGTTCGTCGCGTGAGCACGCACCTTGGGCGATTGACGATTATGGTTTTAACACCATTATTTCAACCAGTTACGCAGACATCTTCTATAACAACTGCTTTAAAAATGGCATTTTGCCTGTGGTGGTTGACGCCGACACATTAAGTGCGGTGATGGCGGAAGTCTCGGCTAACGAAGGCGTTGCATTCACGGTTGATTTGGCGAACCAACAAATCACCACACCGGGTGGTATTGAAATCAATTTTGAGATTGATGCTTTTCGCAAAAACAACTTGCTTGAAGGCTTAGATGATATTGGTTTAACACTGCAACACGTCGATAAAATTGGCGAATATGAGCAAACGCACAAAGCTAAATTCCCTTGGCTTTGGGCGAGTTAAATTGTGCTAAACAGCCAATAACTAGCATAGCCCTGAGAATTACTCCTGCATTCTCAGGATACCGCCCATCCGTGGGCATAAAAACGGTCAGCTTTGCTGACCGTTTTTAGTTTCACCTTGAAGATAATAGCAAGACGTTATTAATTACTAAGCCCCTTTCATTTACCCAGTTAAAACCTATATAGTTAGGGATTAGCCGATAAATAATAAATTATTACAGAATTACGCTTTATGTCTCTCACTTTAATGGACACCACGCTGCGCGATGGTGAACAAACCCAAGGTGTCTCGTTTTCACCAACTGAAAAGCTAAGCTTAGCTCAAGCCTTGCTAGGCCGCCTAAATGTGGACCGCATTGAAGTTGCGTCTGCAGGTGTATCACAAGGTGAACAACAAGCAGTAAAAGCGATTAATGACTGGGCAGCGGCAAATGGTTATCTAGACCAAGTTGAAGTGCTTGGCTTTGTTGATGTTGACCGCAGCGTAGACTGGATTGTGGGTGCGGGCGGCAAGGTCATCAATCTATTAGCCAAAGGCAGCAAAAAGCATTGCTTGACTCAATTACGCCAGCAACCAGAACAACACATCGAGCGCGTTAAGCAAACCATAGAATACGCGCATGCAAAAGGTGTGTCGGTCAATATTTATTTGGAAGACTGGTCAAATGGTTATGTTGATTCGCCGGACTACGTTTACAACTTTGTTGAAAGCCTAAAAGACTGCGGCATACATCACTTTATGTTGCCAGATACGCTTGGTGTTATGTCGCCCAGCGAAGTGTCTACCGCAATTGGCGATATGGTAACTCGTTTTCCTGAACTGGCGTTTGATTTTCATCCGCACAATGATTATGGCCTTGCTACCGCAAATGTTATGGCTGCGGTAAACGCAGGCATTAGCTCGATTCATTGCACCGTAAATTGTTTGGGTGAGCGTGCAGGCAATGCATCGCTTGCTGAAGTCGCGGTTGTACTGCGCGACAAAATGAATATAAAGTTGAATATTAATGAGCAACACATTGTTGATGTCAGCCAAATGGTTGAAAGCTTTTCGGGTAAATTTGTGGCGTGTAACGCCCCTATTCTGGGTACCGACGTATTTACCCAAACTGCGGGAATTCACGCGGATGGTGACAAAAAGGGTAATTTGTATGTCACCGATCTTTCGCCTGAACGCTTTGCGCGCAAACGCACTTATGCCTTGGGCAAAATGGCGGGTAAAGCATCGTTAGAACAAAACCTGAATGAGTTGGGCATTACACTAAGCGCAGAAGACCAAAGCAAAGTGCTAGCAAAAGTCATTGAGCTTGGCGATTCTAAGCAAATAATCACACCCGAAGACCTGCCTTTTATTATTGCCGATATTCTTGAGAATAAAGAAACACAACGCGTGGTGTTAAAAGACTGTGAAACGGTCAGCCATTTGCACGCCGATTCTGAAGCTAAATTAACGTTAACCATTGACGATAAAGAAGTGACGGCGGTTGGCACAGGCAATGGTGCATACGACGCGTTTATTGCGGCGCTTGATACAATACTTAAAGACAATACTAGCGTGCAACGCCCCAAACTGGTTGATTATCAAATACATATCCCTAAAGGCGGTAAAACTGACGCCTTGACGGAGGCGGCAATTACTTGGGAACTTCAAAACAAGCAAAAAATGACAACACGCGGCGTTGATTCAAACCAAGTATTCGCGGCCATGCAAGCCACTTTGAAAGTGATTAACAAAGTCTTCGCCTAAGCCATCGTTTTCTCGCAATGTCATTAATTATTCGCCCCGCTGTTGTTGACGATGTTCCAATAATTTTACAGTTCATCACTGAATTAGCGATATACGAAAAAGAGCCACAAGCGGTTACTGCGACTTTGGAAGAT
>CAZOBR010000170.1:0-3324 GCA_964578035.1 uncultured Gammaproteobacteria bacterium | reverse complement strand
CCGACCCAATTGCCTGCAGCCGCTGTGAATTCAGCAAACGCAACGCTATCGTAAACGCCGCCTTTTGCGTACGGGTCATTTTTGAATAATTTATGTGCAACGCTCATATCGTCAGTATCATAGATAAAACAGCTACCATCGTAGTATTGGTTTTTTATCGCATCGGCGCTTTGTCGCAGCGGGCCGGCAACGGATATCAGCGGCAATACTTTTTCGATGTATTCAAAATGCGCGTTTAAATGAGTTTTACGTAACTCAGGGGCATTTTCTGAATCCTGACACATGACTATAATTGGCATAAATAAGCTCTGTATAAATTTTTAATTAACAATCGTATCTATTATAGACTCAACTTAACAACACCCGAGCTTAAACTCGAATCAAAGATTGTATGGATAAGGCGCAAGTTGTATTAATTACTCTAGTTATCTACAAGCTGCTTTTAGTGAGCGTGGGCGTGTGGGCAGCTAAGCGCACTACCAGTGGCGATGATTTTTTCTTAGGTGGTCGAGGTCTCGGACCATTTGTTGCGGCATTAAGTTATTCGTCCAGTGCTGCCTCGGCTTGGGTTTTATTGGGTCTAAGCGGCATCGCCTATGCCTATGGTTTATCAACTATATGGGTAGCATTTGGCAGTATTGTAACGATGCTGCTTGCTTGGTTTTGGATTGCGCCACGCCTAATGATGTTTAGCCGAGAGCACGGGCATATTACACTAACGGATGTTGTCAGTCACAATGCGGGCAATCAGACCAAGCAGATTGTTTGGCTTGCTAGCTTGATCATTGTGTTTTCCTTTACGGTTTATGTGGCTGCGCAATTTCAAGCCGCCGGCAATACCTTTGCCAGTACGTTTGATATGTCGATGACAGGCAGTATTGTTTTAGGTGCATTCGTTATTATGCTCTACACCTTGCTCGGTGGTTTTTGGGCGGTCAGTGTGACCGATGCGATTCAAGGTTCGTTAATGGCAATTGCCGCTTTATTAATGCCAATTGCAGCGTTTATTGCCATCGGCGGTTGGGATGGCCTAATCGCTGGTTTGCAATCTGTCAGCACGCCAGAGCAACTCAGTTTTACCGCAGGCAACACTGGGCTATTTGCATTAGGTATTATTATCGGTGGTTTGAGTATTGGCTTAGGCACCTATGGTCAACCACATTTGATGTCGCGGATTATGGCACTGCGCGATGATCACGCTATGCGAGCCGCTCGTTGGCTAACCATTGTTTGGTATTTGGTAGTTTTTTTAGGCATGTGGTTTGTCGGGCTTGTTGGTCATGTTTTGCATCAAGGCTTGGCTAATTCTGAGCAGATTTTTTTCGTTATGTTAGACGGGTTATTCCCAACCGTGGTCGGTGCTATTTTATTAGCCGCGATTTTGTCAGCAATTATGTCAACAGCAGATAGCCAGTTACTAGCCGCCGCGACGGCTATCGCGCATGACCTTGGTTTAGGCGGCAATGATCAGCGTAAAATTTTATTGATATCACGTTTAACCATTGTGTCCTTAGTTATTTTTGCTGTGCTGGTGGCAACGATAATTCCCGATAAAATATTCAGCCGTGTGTTGTTCGCATGGTTGGCGTTAGGCGCTGCGTTTGGCCCGACACTCTTTGCACGCTTGGCGGGTGTTAATTTAAAACCGCAAGGCGTTTTTCTGTCTATTTTGACTGGTTTTAGCTTAACCGTTGCGTTTTCATTTTTGCCAAATGCGCCCGGCGATATTGTAGAGCGCTTGTTACCGTTTTGCGCTGCCAGTTTGGTATTAATCTTTTTTAGAGTAAAAAATCATGATTAAAAAATCGTATGCTGATTTGCCGTATGGGCAAACGCATTATCGTACAGCTGGGCAAGGTGAGCCTGTTGTTCTGCTGCATGCTTCGCCAATGTCATCCGCGATTATGGCACCGCTTATTAATACCTTGGCTGAGCATTCACTGGTGATCTCACCGGATACGCCTGGTTACGGTAATTCTGATCCGTTAAGTGTTGATGTGCTTAATGCACAAGACGACCTCACACCATACGCCGAATGGCTTAAAGATTTCTTGGATACACTTGGATTCGATAAAGTTAGCCTTTATGGCTCGGCTACTGGGGCGCAAATTGGCGTTGAGTTTGCACGCGCTTATCCACAACGTTTAAGCCAGTTGGTGTTGGATAATGCTGCGGATTTTTCTCAGCAAGAATGTGATGATGCCTTAGAGCATTATTTCCCAAGCATTGCGCCTAAGCCCGATGGTAGTCATTTAATGGATGTTTGGAATATTGCGCAAAGCTTAACCAAATGGTTCCCTTGGTATGCGCAAGACGATGAGCATAAGGTGTCTGATGTGGATCTGCCTGCTGATATTATTCATACAACCGCCATGTCATACCTGACGGCAGGCGATGATTATGCACAGGCCTATCGCCGCGCGTTTGTGAATGAAAAAGCCGAATATATTTTAAAGGTGACTGTGCCAACAACGATTATTCGTGCTGAATCAAGTATCGTTAAAAAATACGTTGATCGTTTTGATAATTATCAATGGCCAGATCATATCAAAATGCGTTATTGCGGTGATGTAAGTGATCGTTATCAAGCAATTAGTGATACCGTTGCGATGAGTGCTAACAACGCCAACAGCAATTAGTATTAGAACTATAATTCATGAATGCACTAAACCAACTACTTTCTAGCCTAAAGATCGAAGCCAATGTGCATCACAATGGTCAGTATTGTGGTGATTGGGCGGTGGATATATCGGGCTCAAAGCGAATGACATTTCACGTTATTTCGAAGGGGCGCTGCTATCTTGAATACGATGGTCAATCGATTGCGTTAGAAACCGGCGACGCGGTGTTTATGCCATGTGATGCGCAGCACTGTGTCACGAGTTTGCCCAATGCCAACCTCGAGGTAAATCAGTCTGAAGCGTTGCCGATGACGCAGAGTTTAGAGCAAGAGTCTACGGGGTTGGTCTGTGGCAATTTTGCTCATCAACACCCGGTATTTGAACGACTTGTTCAGCAAATGCCAAATTTTATTGTTGTTCGTGCAAGTGAGGGTGGCCCAACCAAGCAAATTGTCGATTTACTTATTCAAGAATCTCTCGCATCGGGCCAGCACAGTAATGTGCTGCTAAACCGTTTGGCAGACTGTCTGTTTTATTTATTAGTTAAAGATAATTTAAATATCAATAGCGGTGTATTCGCGGCATTTGTGCACCCAAATTTAAGCGCGGCTATGGAATTGATTCATCAAAACAGTGATCAGCGTCAAACATTGGATGAGTTGGCGAGTGCTGCCGCCATGTCACGGTCGGCCTTTTCAAGCAC
>CAZOBR010000169.1:0-3474 GCA_964578035.1 uncultured Gammaproteobacteria bacterium | reverse complement strand
AAAGTACGACGTTTCATAGCTGTGCCAGATGAATTGACTTATTTAACAGTGATGGTGATTTTCTCTGACAGTACAGCCTGTTCATGCGGAACGTGTGCAAAGTTACCAAGTAGCAATTGCAGTGTGTGTGTGCCAGCCGGCAGCTCTAATTCGGCTTCTGTTTGGCCGCCGCCATAGTGTTTCAATTGATCTGTGGCAGGTAAAGGCTGAGTTAAGTCTGGTAGTGTATTCATATTGATTAAAATATGATGGTGTCCGCTAAACTCTTCTTTGGTACCTGCAGGAACGATTTGCATATTACGCACGCCAAATTTAACGGCAACTGGCGAGGTCACAACTGCGCCATCAGCGGGTTCTATAAAATAAACGGCCGCATCGGGTGCCGCCGCTGAAATTAAGCTCTTGTCTAAGGGGGCAGGCTCGACCGTGTTTTTAGCAGCAGCCACGCTGTCGGTTTGATTCGTGGCTGTTGGTGAGTTTGATACGGGTGTTTGCTTAGGGCTGAACTGTTGGTAAGCGATCACAGCAATAATGACAATAGTAATGATGATCAATAAATTTTTCATGGTAGGGGTGTCGATGTATTTGCGAATAAATGAGATTATACTATAGAACGATTCATGTAATTGATTCGTCATCTACCGTGTCTATGCATTCATAAGCTAGACCGACCGTGTCGAGCGATCACCTAATATTAATCACAACAGAGTTTTATAAGCAATATGAATGAAAAGCTTACATATTCACAAGTGCAGGATTACTACGGTAAGGTTCTGCAAACCAGTGACGATTTAAAAACGGATGCCTGCTGCACTGACGAAGGCTTACCTTCTTATTTGAAGCCTATTCTGTCAAAAGTGCACGACGAAGTTTTAATGCGCTATTACGGTTGCGGTTTGGTTTTGCCTGAGCAGCTTGAGGGCATAAGAATACTCGATTTGGGCTCAGGCGCAGGTCGCGACGTTTATGCTTTATCAGCTTTAGTTGGCGCTGAAGGTGAAGTTGTGGGTGTTGATATGACGACTGAGCAGCTTGCTGTGGCCAATGAGTACCGTGATTATCACGCTCAAGTTTTTGGTTTTCCGCAAGCCAATGTTTCATTTAAAGAAGGTTTTATCGAGCAACTCGATAAGCTTGGTCTTGAACCGAACTCGTTCGACGTTATTGTGTCGAACTGCGTTATTAATTTGTCGCCAGATAAAAAAGCAGTATTAGAGCAGTGTTATAACTTGCTTAAACCTGGTGGCGAAATTTATTTCTCTGATGTTTATGCCGAACGTCGCACACCACAACATTTAATCGACGATGAAGAGCTCTACGGTGAATGTATTTCGGGTGCGCTGTATTGGAATGACTTTATTAACCTATCAAAAGAGTGCGGCTTTAAAGACCCTCGATTAGTCAAAAGCCGACCGTTAGCCATTGAGAACGCCAAGTTGCAAGAAAAGCTAGGTGACCGACGCTTTTACTCCGCTACCTATCGTTTGTTTAAATTGGATGCGCTAGAGCCAGCTTGCGAAGATTATGGCCAAGCGGTTCGCTACAAAGGTACGATTGAGCATCACGCTGACAAATTCGTGCTAGACGAACATCATGTGATCGAAACTGGCAAAATGTTCCCTGTTTGTGGCAACACTTACCGTATGTTGGCAGACACACGTTTTGCTGAGCATTTTGAGTTCTTTGGTGACTGGGAAAACCATTTTGGTATTTTTGAAGGCTGTGGAACGTCAATGCCGTATTCAGATAATGTGGTTGGTATTGCTGAGCCAACTGTCGATTCGTCTGGCAGTTGTTGCTAGTGTTATCAGCGCTAATATGTTGTGCCCGGGCTTGAGTTCACCTCAAGCTTGGGTGTAATTTGATGCGCTGACTGGGTTTCAAGGACGAGCGCGGGCACAATTTGGATATCTCCCCTAACTTTATTCTATTTGCGATTACCGCAGCCTTAACGCCTGGGCCGAACAACATCATGATAATGGCGTCGGGCTTGAACTACGGAATTCGTGCAAGTTTGCCACACTTTTTGGGTGTCAGCATCGGTGTGCCAGCTGTCTTTTTGGCGATTGGCTATGGGTTAGCCTATGTGTTTGAGCGTTATCCTGTTTTGCACTTAATTGTTAAATTGATCGGAACGGCATATCTTTTATATTTGGCATGGCGCATCGCGAGTTCAAAACCGTCTAGTTTAGACAGCGAAAAATCAAAACCTCTGAGTTTTATGCAGGCAATGATGTTTCAGTGGGTGAACCCCAAAGCGGTTATTGTCGGCACCAGTGTTTTTGCTGCTTATACGACGCTTGACCAAAATATCAATTGGCAAATCTTTGGCATTGTCTTGGTGATGTTCATTGTGACCGTTATTAGTATCGGTGTGTGGTTGGTGTTTGGTGTTGCGTTAACGCATATTTTGACCAAACCTAAGCATTTTCGAGTGTTTAATGTCACAATGGCAGCGCTATTGGTGGTTGCTATTTGGCCAATAATCAAGGAATTGGCAATAGATTTTGCTTTTTGAGCACAAAAAAGGGTTAAATCCTTAAAATACCTCAATATTTCAATGCTCTGAACTTGCAATACTGGCTGGCTGGGCATAGAATCCGCGACCTGAATCGCCGTTACTGCTTTAGACTGGGTTTTTAGCAAAATTTGCTTACATACCCAACCTCCTTTAGTAAGACGGTAACCGCCTGAAATTTCAACATATTTTAGGCAATTCAAACACAGTTTGTGAATAAATAATAAGACTGCTCGATTTTTTTGGAAAATCGGCTGTTATTAAGTCATGCGAATGCTTGACTTTGGCAGTGCGACTACCTAGAATCGCGCATCCTTAGCACCTCTGGCTTACAGCTAAAGGCTGTTTTATACGCCTTCGGCTCATAGCTAAAGGCTATTTAATATACGCCTTCGGCTCATAGCTAAAGGCTTTTTTGTCGCTCTGAATCTTTAAGATTTATCGATTTTTATAAAAACTAAAGTAGATTATGCCAACTATTAATCAGCTAGTAAGAAACCCGCGTAAGAAGCAGGTTCAAAAATCAAACGTACCTGCGTTGATGGCTTGCCCACAACGTCGTGGTGTTTGTACTCGCGTATATACAACGACTCCAAAGAAACCAAACTCAGCATTGCGTAAAGTTGCGCGTGTTCGTTTAACTAACGGTTTTGAAGTAACCAGCTACATTGGTGGTGAAGGTCATAACCTTCAAGAGCACAGTGTGGTGCTTATTCGTGGTGGTCGTGTTAAAGATTTGCCAGGTGTTCGTTACCACACAGTACGTGGTGCGCTTGATACATCGGGTGTTTCAGAGCGTCGTCAAGGTCGTTCTAAGTACGGTGCCAAGAAGCCAAAGTCTTAACGGGCATTGGTTAACTGAGAAGAACAGTATTAGTTAAACAATATTTCAATCGCTTTTAACAGTGTTGAAATGAAAAGGTAAAAAGAAATGCCAAGAAGAAGAGAAGTCCCGA
>CAZOBR010000168.1:0-3633 GCA_964578035.1 uncultured Gammaproteobacteria bacterium | reverse complement strand
CCATTATTACCTCGTCGAGCGATGACAAGCTGCAGCGAGCGAAAGAGCTGGGGGCGTGGCAAACGATCAATTATAAAGAACACCCAGAATGGGAACAGCAAGTGTTGGCGCTGACCAATGGCATTGGGGTCGATCACACGGTTGAAGTGGGTGGCCCAGGCACACTCAACAAATCCATTATGGCAACTCGGCATGCCGGTTCGGTTGGTTTGATTGGAGTGTTGACGATGGGCGAGTTTAATCCAATGATGGTTTTGGCTAAGTCAATTCGTTTACAAGGGATTTACTGTGGCAGCAAACAGATGTTAGAAAATTTAAACCGGGCGATCATTGCCAATGATGTTAGGCCTGTGGTCGATAAGGTTTATTCATTCGACGATGCCCGCCAAGCCTATCATGATATGCGTGCGGCGAACCACTTTGGAAAGCTGGTGGTCGAAATATAGTTGCCAGCGACTATATTTCTTGTAAAAAAAGCTACCTCACGGTTATTTGTGTGGGGAGTTTGATTTTGCGAAAATCGTACGGTCTAACCATTGTTGAGTGGTTGAGATTTTTGCTGTTCACCGCCGTTTTACTTGTTCAGTGTGCCTGCTATGTTGGGTGTCTGGTGTTGGGTGTCTGGTATTTGGATGAAAGTGTCATGGGTGTAAATTCGCCTATACTGATTATGTGGGTTTCGCAGGGGTTATTAATCTCAATAATCGTTTGGTTATATCGCGCGCCATCTCTTCTGGAGGGGTCTCTCCTTCGGGCTGATACCATTGGTGTAAGGACCCAAGAGAGCCAAACGCCAAGCGAAGCCCAAGCCTCCAGTGCTGATCATCAAGTTGTCCGGCTAATGCTGCTTGCTCTGCCACATCAGAAAATATCTTGAAGTGGGTCTTTCGTACGCCAGTAATGTAGCGTTTTAGTTCGGCTTCTTGCGAATTTACTCGAACAAACAAAGGGATGTGATTTGGGTAAAAGTCTCTCAATTGGCCAAGTATTTGTACATAAAGCATTTTCTCCAGTCGTTGCATTGGGCAACCGGGTGTATTGCTTGCCTGTTCTAGGTTCTCGAAAACAGATGTTACCATGACATTGGCACACCTCATGAATAGTTCTTCTTTTGTTTTAACATAATGGTAAAGGCTCGGTGCGCGCATATCCATCTGCTCGGCAATGTCCTCTAAACTTGTTTTGTCATAACCCTTTTTTGCAAATACTTCGGCAGCCGTTTGTAGCAGCTTTTGGGTGCGCTTTTGTTTTTTTCGTTCAGTTCTGGTTAGTTCTGAACTTGCTGTGTCAATTTTCGACTGAGGCATGACTTTTAATTTCTCCGCAGCAATGGTTGGCATTTATTTTATCCCGCTGAAAAACAGTTTCGGGTATTTTGTTTGTTGGGACTGCGTGGTTTTTGGCTCAACGCAGAATTTGATATAAAGCATGCATCTGCGTGGGGCGTACGGTACCACTGAGCAATTTATTTTTCAATCATAGTAACGCTTCATCAAACCCGGCATTATCATTGCACATCTGCGCTACTATTTCTAATCGTTATAAGATAAACTAATGGATATTCCAATAAAAGTAAAATTTAAATGATTAGATAGAAAACGATATGGCTGAACGTAGTCTTCGTTTATATGTGGAAAGCCGTGCGAGCACAGCGTGATAATCACTAGAGCTGGATTGTTCATTGAGGTCAAAACTCAAGCTGTTAACTGTCACGCTTATCTCCAAAAGCTTCGTGTGGCACTGGTAAAGAGAAGCTTGTATCAGCATCGTTAGATTTTGGTTGGCCTTGTTGTGCACCAGAGTTGGATGCCAGAAGATTCACTTTCGTTGTCGATTTTTGCTAACCACAATTTAGTAGCCGATATTTTTCAAATATGATTGACTTCTTAATGATTCAATCGCTTTTTAACTCTCACTTCTCAATTTCCGAGGATATAAAATGTTCACTTATTACGATCTTGACAATGCACCAGCTGATTCAAAGCCATTGATGGAAAAGGCAAAGGCAACCGTAGGTATGGTGCCAAACTTACATCGCGTGCTGGCCGAAGCCCCAGTCACTTATGAGTCCTATGTGACTACTTACGGATTATTTACCAGTAAAGCGACATTAAGCCCTGTTGAACAGCAAGTGGTCATGATGACATCTAACTTTCAAAACAATTGCCACTATTGTATGCCGGCCCATTCGTTTGCTATGAAAAGAGCCAAAATGCCAGATGAGGTGATAGAGGCGTTGCGTGAAGGTACTGAAATCCCTGACCCAAAATTGCAAGCGTTGCATGTTTTTACCAAAGAGGTTTTGGAGAAAAAAGGGCACGTTGGTGATGAGCGGTTAAACGCCTTTTTGGCAGCGGGTTTTGAAAAGCGGCATGCATTAGAGGTGGTTGCAGGCTTGGCTGCCAAGCTCATTTCTAACTTCTCTAATGCGCTTGCAAATGTTGAGGTTGATGATGTTTTAAAGCCAATGGCATGGGTGCATCCATCTGAACGGTAGATTAATCTTCTTGCGAAGAATATTAAATGGATTTGAATTTTAATCGCCAAAGAAAGTTAAATTCCTCTTGGCTTGCTAGCGCATAGATTTTTATGTGCGTCGACTTTTTCGTTGCGCTAAGGGTGAAGTATTAACCGAGATAAAAAAAATGGTAAAACTGTCCGTAACCCAGGCGCTTGAAAACCGTTACTCTTGCAGGGCTTATCTTGATAAGCCTGTGCCGGATTCAATATTGCAACGCATACTTAGCAATGCGCGTTTAGCACCTTCGGGTAGTAACTTGCAGCCGTGTAAATTGCATGTCGTTAACAGTGCAAGCAAACGTGCTTTGCTGAAGCAAAAGATCGAAGAACAATTTCCCAGTTCTCCGCGTGGTGATGGGGTTGATTTTAGTATTTACCCAGAGAAGATCAGTGATGATCTGCGTCAACGACGCTTTGATTGTGGTGAGACGTTATACCGCACGCTTGGAATTGCAAATGACGATAAACCTGGCCGGTACCGTCAAGCCATGAAAAACAGCGATTTTTTTGGTGCGCCCGTTGGGCTTATTATGACCGTTGACCCTTGCATTGGAGATGCCCAGCTACTGGACTGTGGTATCTTACTGCAGTCAATTATGTTGCTCGCCGAGGAAGAAGGGCTTAGTTCGTGTCCGCAGGCATTTTGGACTCTATGGCCGAATACCATCCGAGATGTCCTGGGTATTGAGAATGAGTTGGTTGTGGTGGGCTTGGCAATGGGTTATCAAGACCCTCATGCCCTCGTTAATACTGTTCGTCAACCGCGCGTAGACATAAACGACTTCGTGGTTATGCATGATTAGTTAAGTTAGAAAACGCGTGTGGTATAAAGGGGCGCAAAGGTTAATTTTGATCAGATACAGGTTTGAGTTTAGCGAAGCTTAAATAGTGGCAATACAACCTCATCGGGTGTTGAAATTTAGGAGTAGCTCTTGACAAATTGCACGTCCCGAAATAGTATCCATTAGAAATTCTAATACATAATAGAAAAATGCCGAATAATAATTTACCAAAACAACCAAAGGGTACTTATCGTCCACAATGGCCGCAGAAGGTCGTTATTGACGCGCAAGCTCTGCAAACCTTGATAGCTGAGATTGATTTACTGGATGC
>CAZOBR010000167.1:0-3692 GCA_964578035.1 uncultured Gammaproteobacteria bacterium | reverse complement strand
CGCACTCATCCAAATGGGTGATATTTACAAGTATGTCGTTAACTTTGCGCTTACGTTAAATTATATTGTCCACTGCTTTACTTTAGCAGCGCTAAACAACATTGACACCAGTCTACAATTTGGGTTCAGAATCTCCACTATAGTACACTTACTCTTTACGCTTGCCAGAGAGCGGGTAATGTTGGGTATCTTTTAGGGTAAGGTAAATGCAGAAAATCAACGTTGGTAATTACTGCTTGCATATAGCCTACCTGTTCATTCTGCTTTTCTTATCACTGGAGTCAAATGCAGCGCCTCAAACGCCTGATCAGGCTTGCTTGCTGTTAGATGGCGACGCTAAACAACTTAATGTTCTTCCGTCTATGTCCCACTATTGGGATATAAATGGCAACATTGCTGTACCAACGCTCGATTCTTTAAAAGTCGACAAAACCGCAATTCTAAAGTCATTATCAAAAAAGCTGAACAATAACGAGTTTGCTCAAGTCATACAGCCCAGTAAAGAATTGGTGCTTGGTAAAGGTGGGACGAATCATTGGCTGTACTTTTGTTTAGCGAACACCTCACTCGACACACAACATTTTGTTCTTCGAATTGCGCCAGCTATTACCGCTGACGTAGACTTTTATCCATTCAAGTCAGGCGTGCAATCGTTTCAAACTGGCAACGCGCACCCCATTTCGAGTCGTGATATTTATTCAACAACTTTCGACTTCAGTGTTCGCCTAGAGGGTGGTGAAACTCAAGCGTTTTACCTGAGGATAAAATCTCGAAGTAATGCCTATATTCGTGCGTCCATTTGGTCAGAAGAAAATTATTCAGTGTTTAAGGATAAACTCGAAATACTCGATGGGATTTTTATTGGGATTTTCTTAGGCCTCATTTTATACACCGTTTTATTGTATTTTTCGGTTCGGCAATCATCCTCTCTACTGTATATTTTTTGGTGCCTTAGTATTCTTACCTTACTGGCCTCGATTGATGGGCGAGTATTGCAATATTTTGTGCCAGAAATGCCGAGTATTAGCCATTTTGTGGTGGTGCTCTTTTACCCATTAAGTATTTTCTTATCTGCCTTATTCGTACGAAATTTTATTCAGCTTAAAAATTACCCCCGATTAGATCGTCTGGGTATTGGCATTGTTCTGTTATTCGGGTTGGGGTTATTGGTTGCTTATCAGTTTGGTTATGCAACCTATTTTAGGCTATGTGCGTTATTTGCCGTTTTGGTTATTCTTCATTACGGCCTCATTACACCCATTTATGGCATGGTGTCGCAGCAATCTCAATTTTGCCGATATTTACTCACAGCGCAGTTGCCATTAATTATCTGCATGTTAGATCGGACTGTTTTCGGCATTGGGTTCAGCTCACAATATTACGTTCCGTTCACGCCGAAAGTAGGCCTAGTAATCGAAATGGTCTTGATGGCCTATTTTCTGGGCTTAAAAATTCATAATGAAAAGAATGAAGCCTTAAGTCTGGTTTTGCAACAAGAGCTTGAAGCGAAACAACTGGCGGAAATGGATCAAATGAAATCCGATTTTTTCACAAATGTTAGCCATGAATTAAGAACACCGTTAACCTTAATTCAAGGTCCGCTTGTCGAATTATCAAAACAACAACAAGGCAACGACAAAGAAGTCATAGAAGGTGTTATTCGACAATCAAAGAATATTAACAAGTTGGTCGATCAGTTTTTAATGCTGAGTAAATTCGATTCGGGCCTACTCAATTTGAAACCGGTAAAACTGAGTATCAACGAGATAATTGGGTCATTAACAAGTCAATTTTCGAGCTTAGCGGCATCCAAAGGCCTCACTTTAGAGTTTAAGCCATACAGCCAAGATGTTTGGGCATTTGCGGATGTCGAAAAGCTTGAAATCATTGTTAATAATCTACTGAGTAATGCCATCAAATTTTCCCCTAAAGGCGAGCAAGTTATTGTTGAGGTTTGCAGCAACGCTGATTTACAGATAGAGGATAGTGAACGAAGTACCGATGAGTATGTTGTAATCACCGTCAGTGATACTGGCACTGGCATAGCCGACAATGAGCTTGAGCATGTATTTGATCGGTTTTTTCAGTCCGGTACCTCTGAATATTCAAAATCAGGCGTTGGCACGGGTATTGGTTTATCGTTGGTTAAAGAGCTTGTGGAGTCACACGGTGGACAAGTGAGTGTGGCACACAATAAAAGTGCGTCTAATCTTCATTCTAGTAACTCACGCGGCACCGTTTTCACCGTTAGCTTACCGCTCGGTAATGCCCATTTAAGGCATGAAGAAATGGTCGCTAGCGCACGTTCGTTACGTAATGCGAATAGTGACCATAGCGATCAACGCCCAGAGGCTGAGAATCGCCCCAAAGATAGAATAAATAAAGATACGACAAACAAAGATGCTTCAAACATTGTCGATACCAACCAAACCAAGCCAACCATCTTGATTGTGGATGATAACGACGACATGCGTTTATACATCAAAGGCCTATTGCAAACGCAATACACAGTAATAGAAGCGCGCGATGGTTTACATGCCGAAGCAGTAGCTAAACAGGCGCTACCAGACTTAATCATCACAGACTTGATGATGCCAAAACGAGATGGTGTTGGCTTTGTTGAATCACTTAAACGCAAGACCAATAGTAAACTCGCCAATACGCCGGTTATCATGCTGACCGCAAAAGCAGGCATAAACGACCGGCTCACAGGGCTAATGGCCGCCGTAGACGATTACCTTACCAAACCGTTTGACGCAGATGAACTAAAAGCACGAATTCACAATCTATTAAAAAAACAAGCGCAGTTTCAAGCGTTTTACGGTGCAAGTTCATTCGCAAGCAAACGCGAATCTGCATCAAATGGGCAAACAAAGGAGCAAAAGTTTGTGATAAAAGCGCGTTCGATCCTGAGCAAACATTTACACAAGCCCGATTTTGGCGTCAATGAGCTGGCAGAGCAGTTACATGTGAGCCGTGCAACGTTAGCGCGCCGCTTATCAGAAGCCACTCAATTTACGCCATCGGAATTTATTCGCCATTGTCGCCTAGAAAAAGCACGCCAGTTATCAAACCAAGGACAGGTTGCCTCACTAAAAGAACTCGCCGCGGCGGTGGGTTTTAGCCAAGCCGGGTATTTTTCGCGTTTATACCAAAAAACCTTCAATACTGTACCGCTCGCCAAGCAATCATAAAGAATCGTCATTCTTAGCGTTTTATCCCCTAAAAGGTAATCCGAGCACATTTGATGCGTTACTGGTGCGTCAAAAAAGTGCACTGGTGCGTCAAGCGTGTGTCTGTTCATTGTTTCTAAGCAAGCTCTGTGAAAATATTTGGCAGTCAAGCAGCTAATTGTTGTTACACAAAGTGTTATTAGATCAACAATGCTGTTAGGCCAAAAACACGAGGGCAAGCGTAAAGCCTCCGATCGTCTACTTAAGAATAGGAATTAATAATAATGAAGAGTTTATTGAAGGCCATAATATTTGCGTCTGTTGTACTGTCGTCTGTTAGCGCAGCACAAACAAGAGTGGTGGTTATACCATTAATGGGGGACGACGCTGAGTCAACGTGGCGGGGCAGTTGGGTTACGGATTTTCAATATTCAGAAGGTGACTTAGTTGAGTTTGATGGCAGTAGTTACATTGCTGTTCTAAATCACCGTTCGTCATTGGCAAACATACCGCCCAGCT
>CAZOBR010000166.1:0-3695 GCA_964578035.1 uncultured Gammaproteobacteria bacterium | reverse complement strand
CGAGTTTCGCTTTTAATCGAATAAGCTGGATTGGCAAACCGACACTAACAACGCGTACTAAAATTACGACCAGGATTAACAATACGCCAGCAATTAACCATTGCGACTCAAATGGAATAATCAGCATTTCTAAGCCAATTAATGCAAATAAGATTACGTTGAGCATTTCATCAATCAATTCCCAGAAATCATCGACACTCTGACGCGTTTGATCTGACATTGCATGCTTACGCACCATATTTCCGATAATCAAACCAGCGACCACCACGGCAATTGGCCCTGAGGTATGCAACGCCATTGCTAGACCATAACCGCCCATCACCAACGCAAGCGTAATCAACACCTCAACCTTATAGTTATCAATTGTGTTGAGTAAGTAATAACCAATCGCACCAAGTATTAGGCCAAATACAATGCCACCAACAGCTTCTTCTAAAAAGATAAAACCAACATGAGCAGCATTAAGCTCTGCATTAGTCTGCAATAGCATTAATAGAACTGTAAAGACCACCACGCCAACACCGTCATTGAAAAGTGACTCTCCAGATATGGTGGTTTCTAATTCTGAACTCACGCCTAAGCTTTTCACCGTTGCCATGACCGCGATTGGATCGGTTGGCGAAATAAGCGCACCAAATAATAGACAATAGATATAGGGTAAATGGCAACTGAGTATTGCCAACAAATAATATGTGGCAGTGCCTACTAAAAATGTAGAAATACATACACCAACGGTCGCTAAACTTAAAATCACCCACTTTTGCTGACGTAACTGATTTAAATTAACGTGCAACGCACCAGCGAATAGTAAAAAGCTTAGCATTCCGTGTAAAAGTGTTTGATTAAAATCCACCTCGGCCAGCAAACTTATTGCTTGCTGATGGACATCCATAAACCCCATTAAGCCAACGAGGTATAAACCCAGCGATGCCAGCATTGCAATAACCATCACACCAATAGTGGTGGGCAATCCTATAAAACGATGATTAATGTACGCAAACAGTGCAGAAAGGCTAATTAAGACAGCGGCTACATCGATTATGCTATTCATAACTCTATCCCTAAAAAATCTATAAAAGAGCCTGAATATCAGCGTTTAAATCTTCTGGCTTATCTGTTGGCGCATAGCGTTTAACAACTTCACCCTGTCGATTAATTAAAAATTTAGTGAAGTTCCATTTGATATTCTTAGAGCCCAGCAAGCCTTTTGCTTCTTGCTTGAGATATTTGTACAAGGGGTGCGTATTGCTACCATTGACTTCAATTTTAGAAAACATAGGAAATGACACGCCATAGTTTAACTGGCAAAACTCTTCAATTTGATCATCACTGCCTGGCTCTTGTTTTCCAAACTGATTGCATGGAAACCCCAGCACTACTAAGCCTTGTTCTGCTAGGTCTTTATGCAAATTCTCAAGACCTTCAAATTGCGGAGTAAAGCCGCACTTACTAGCCGTATTAACAATTAATATAACCTTGCCTTGATAATCTCCAAGGCTGACTTCTTGGCCATTAATGTTCGTAGCGTTAAATTCATAAATAGACATAAATTTCTCTTTTTAAACGATCTAAATAGACCGACATTCTCGAATTGTAAAACTAATATTATGATAACCATCCAATTCATCGCGTTATTCAGCACTCAGCTCTTCGGCATGCAACAAAAGATAAAGTTGGCGAATAGACGCAGAGCCTGCTTTAGCAGAATATAACAATATATAACGATGCTGATCGTTAACGATTGGAATCATGCTAACCGCCCGTGGCACTCATATGACGAGTAATTGTAATATCATTTGGATCAAACTCGTGTTTCTCCGGCTTGCGTACCATGGCTCCCACAATGCCTTCTTTTAATGCGTATAGTGGATCAGCATTATCGGGGTCGCGCAAGATCGCTCGTAAGTCTAACGAATGCTCATTACCTAAACATAAGATTAATAAGCCTTCAGTTGTCACTCGCACGCGATTACAAGTTGAACAAAAATTATTGCTCATCGGCGAAATAAACCCAACTTTAGTATCGCTGTCTGCAATTTGCAAGTAGCGCGATGGGCCACTGGCGCGATCCGAGAAATCAGAATTGCTAAGCGTAAAACGACCTTCTAGTTGCTCTTTGATTGAGACGCTGGGTATTGCAGTATTAGTACGCAAATGACCATCAATTTCACCCAACGGCATTTCTTCAATAAAACTAATATCGAGTCCTTTATCAACTGCAAATTGAGTTAGGTCAAGCACTTCATCGTGATTCACCCCATTAAGAATGACTGCATTCAATTTAATTCGCTCAAAACCAGCATCACGAGCCGCATCAATACCGCGCAATACGTCATCAAGCGCGCCAAAACGCGTGAGCTTGTTAAAACGATCGGCACATAAACTATCAATACTAATGTTTAAGCGTTTCAGGCCTGCGTCTTTTAACGGTTGTGCGTATTGATCGAGCAATACACCGTTAGTGGTCATCACTAATTCACGTAGACCGTTTAAGTCGTTTAGTTGTTCCGCCAACTCAATCACGCCTTTACGCACTAATGGCTCGCCACCGGTTAAGCGAATTTTCTCAACGCCTAACTCGACAAAAGCTTGACCAATCAAGGCCATTTCTTCCAGGCTAAGAACGCGCGACTTAGGCAAGAACGTCATATCTTCTGCCATGCAATAAGTGCAACGCAGATTACACCGATCCGTGACAGAAAGTCGCAAGTAACGAACCGTACGATTAAATGAATCTACTAATTTTGAATCGCGCTGAATCTCTGCTGATGAATTACTCATAACATGCCATCGTTTAACGGCAGAAAGTCGATTGTTTGCCCGGATTCAATTTGTTGATCGATATTATGGCGTACCAAACCATCCGCCCATGACAATGATGACATCACACCACTGCTTAAATTAGCAAAACGCTGTGCAACTAACTGCCCATTTTGGTTACGCTCAAGGCGTACTCGAATATATTCTTCGCGGGTGGTTGTGCGCTTATCAAAACCCGCAATAACTGAATAAACTTGCGGCAGATCATTTTGTTGCCCTTGACGTGCACGCAACAATGGCACACCGAGCAATTGAAAAACCACAAAAGATGAAACCGGATTGCCTGGCAAACCAAGAAAAGGCGTTTGTCCTATTCGGCCATATGCCACAGGCTTACCAGGCTTCATTTGTACTTTCCACATTTGCAGCTCGCCTAAGGCTTCAACGGCTGGCCGCACGTGATCTTCTTCACCCACTGACACACCACCGCTGGAAATAATAACATCTGCGTCTTCTGCAGCTTTTGCCAAGGCTTGCGTGGTTACCTCTAACGTATCTTCAACAATGCCGCAATCAACAGCTTGATAACCCAGTTGCGTGCAAAGTGCGATTAACAAGGTTCGGTTAGAGTTGTATATCTGCCCTGCTTTTAAGGCTTGCCCAGGCTCAATTAGTTCATCCCCGGTTGAAAAAATCGCAACTTTTAGTTGTGGATAAACATCCACGTGAGTTTGCCCGATTGAGGCCAATAATGATAAATCAATTGCCGTTAAACGCCGACCTTGCTTAACCACCGTTGCACCTACAGAAATGTCTTGCCCTTGCGGGCGCACATTATCCATATCGCCAACCGGTTTATTAATAACCACAGAATCACTGTCTTCTGAGTAACTGCAATTCTCTTGTATTACTACTGCGTTTGCACCTGCGGGCAT
>CAZOBR010000165.1:0-3804 GCA_964578035.1 uncultured Gammaproteobacteria bacterium | reverse complement strand
AAAGGCGTTACACGCGTGGTTAAAGTATTTGAATACATCGAAAAAGACGCTTGATGCCAAACCCACTGAACACATCAAGATGTCGAAACTAAACTATCAAAGCAAGGTTATTGAAGCAAGCGCATCGAGCGACGAAATCATGGTGCGCATAGAAAAGCTTAAACAGCCCTTAGTTTTTACCAATGGTTGTTTCGATATTCTGCATCGCGGTCACGCAACCTACCTTGAATCCGCGCGCAATATTGGCGAATCCTTAATTGTGGCGATAAACACCGATGCGTCGGTTAAACGACAAAACAAAGGGGCTGACCGCCCAATCAACAGCCTTGATGACCGCATGGCGGTACTCGCCAGCTTAGCTTGCGTCGATGCGGTGATCAGTTTTGATCAAGACACACCTTATGATCTGATTGAATTGATCAAACCTAAACATTTAGTTAAGGGGGGGGATTGGTCGGTCGAGAATATAGTCGGCGCTGACCTTGTGCAAGATAATGGTGGTCAAGTGCATTCGATTGCGTTTGAGTTTGATCGCTCTACGACAAAACTCTTAGAGCGCGTTAGGCAGGCTAATTGACTCTCAGTTATTTCCGCTAACTTTCATTTAACTATCATCTAACAACAGCCACACTCTGTTTGTCGCGGGCAGCTTTATTCGTGAAATAGTGATAAATAAATTGTCGCGCGACGTAAGCGCTTCTGACCACCCACTTTTCTTTGTTAATAATCAATGATGCGTAAGCAATCCGTTTGCCATCTTTGATCGCATAACCGACAAACCAATCGTGTTTTCCTTTCGGTGAGAAGCCAGTTAGAGAACCCGTTTTACCGCCAATTTCCATTCCTGTATAAACCCGATATCTATTTACCGTGCTAAACGATTTACGAGCCGAACCAATGCGCACGGTCTCACGCATTAAACTGCGTAACGAGTTAGCAGATTGTGTGCTAATCACTTGCGGTTGAGCATTCGGCTGAGCTTTGTACAATAATTCGCCATTCGTTGCGCTCACCGATTCCACCATATAAGGCGTGACTAATTTTCCGCCATTAGCAACCACAGCCGCCAATTGTGCCGCATGAATCGGACTAATGGTAATATCACGGGTATAACCAGATGCGGCCTCAGCGAGTTCCCATTGCGTTGTTAACGGCATCGCAACACGGCTTTGCGGCACAATAAAATCTGTTTTAAGCATGCTGTCAAAACCGAAACGCTCAGCATAACCGCGCACTTTATTCGCCCCCAAATCAAACACACCAATACGTCCAAACACAGGATTAATCGATTTAGCAAAGGCCTCTTTAAGGCTAGGAGTTCGAGTCCATTTTGTCTGCTTATGGCGCAACACCTGACTCTTATACAAGGTAGTGGATTTGCCATTAAATGGAATAATGCTTTGCGGGCTTAACTTGCCAATATCCAGTACGGCTGCGGCCGTGATTAATTTAAATACAGAGGCTGCCGGGTATTCAGCGCGCATGACTAAATTATCAAGCGGCTCATCTTCTTTAATAAAACTGGTTAAGTTTAAAATCGCGCCCGTATCAACATCAATCGCGACAAAACATGCGTAATCGGGCTGGTATTGCAAATACACTTTTGCCATATCGCTATGCACATCAGTATCGAACGTATAATTTACTTGGCCTACCAATGGCGCGGTACGATCAGGGCTAAACTTAAGGCTAGACGGGAAGCGATTATTCAATGCTTGCACAGTAATTGCATCAGCAATGTCATTCTTGCTTAACACATTAGCGATTGCGTTATTAACGCTCGCGCAGCAGATTAAAAAAACGAATAGAGAAGAAAATGCCAAACGCTGATATCTGGCAATGCGGTTTGAATTCATAAACAAAAAATTAGTCTTCGGAACGATAACACACAACAATCTTATCATTGCGATCGCGCAAGATGCTCGCCAAGCTCAGCCAATACTTTTTGGTAGATGCCACGTTTAAAATCTACAATATTCTCAATTGCAACATTAATATCGACCCAACGCCAACGATCAAATTCAGGGCGCTCTAGCCCAGCGGCTAAATTAATTACAGACTCGTCTTCAGTTAACTCAAGCAAAAACCAAACTTGTTTCTGACCTTTGAAATTAACGCGCTTATTAGATCGCGGGCCATGCGGACCACGCCGTTGGTTTCGCAGTAAACGCCGTGGCAAATCGTAATGCAACCATTTCTTTGTATGAGCCACTAAGCGCACATGCTGTTGCTGTAAGCCAGTTTCTTCTTGAAGCTCACGGTACATTGCATCCATCAATGATTCATTGCGACTAACTCCGCCCTGCGGAAATTGCCAACCGTCTTTATTGATTCTACGCGCCCAAAATACCTGCCCCTGAGAGTTACAGATAATAATACCAACATTAGGTCTGTAACCGTCGTTGGTAAAAATGGGTTCAAAATGCTGCATGCGGCGTAAAGATTTGGCCTGACTCGTTGCGTTGTAGGCATTATAATCAACATTGAATTATAATGCGCACTTACTTGCACTTAAACGTAAGCACATCATTACTTTATAAGCGATGAGTTGCTAGCTTTGTTAACAACATCGGAGTTCCACCTTGACGCTCGCCCTATTTGATCTAGACAACACCTTACTCAATGGTGACAGCGACCACTCGTGGGGCATGTATCTAGCCGATATTGGTGTGGTTGATGCCGATGCTCAAGCTGAGCGCCAAGATTATTTTTACCAACAGTATCTAATCGGCACTTTAGACATTTATGAATTTTGTGAATTTCAATTTCAGGTTCTAAAAAATAACTCGGTCGAGCAACTCCAGCAGTGGCGCAACGATTTCTTGAACGATGTGGTTCAACCAATGATTAATTCTGGTAAACCAGAACTTGTTGAACAACACCGTGAACTTGGTCACTCATTGGTTATTATCACAGCGACTAATGATTTTATTACCCGCCCGATTGCAGACCGCTTGGGTGTTGAGACATTGTTAGCCACCACGGCTGAATTTTCTAATGGTCGTTATACTGGCAAAGTTGCAGGTACACCTTGCTTTCAAGACGGTAAAGTAACGCGCTTACGAGAGTGGCTTGAAGAAAATGACCAATCACTTGCAGGAAGTTTTTTTTATAGCGACTCAATCAACGACTTACCATTACTAGAAGAAGTTGCTAAGCCTGTTGCGGTGACACCTGACGACCGTTTGAGAGTACATGCCAATGATCTTCATTGGCAAATCATTGACTAAGGTTATAATTATTTAAGTTACACTGCGCATTGGAAATACAATCATGACACTCAAAATTGGCGACGCGATCCCTAAACTAACGGTTGCAACCACACAAAATGACTCACTCAAATTAAGCAGCTTTAAAGGCAAAAAATTAGTGATTTATTTTTACCCGAAAGACAACACGCCGGGTTGTACAACTGAAGGCAAAGACTTTAGTGATGCTTATAAAGACTTTCAAAAAGCCAACACAGAAATATTAGGTGTGTCTCGAGAAAGTATTAAGTCGCACCAAAACTTCATCAACAAATACAACTTTCCATTTGATTTAATCTCAGACCCTGATGAAGAACTGTGTAATGCCTTTGACGTGATTAAAGAAAAAAACATGTACGGTAAAAAATATATGGGTATTGAACGCAGTACCTTTGTATTCAACGATAAAGGCAAGCTCGTGCACGAAGTCCGTAAAGTCAAAGTAAAAGGTCACGTAGCGGAAATATTGGATGTTGTGCAAGCGCTTTAGCTAAGACTTAATTAATGTTCTATTTTGAACATCGTAACCGGTTAAACGCCACTTAATTAACATTGT
>CAZOBR010000164.1:0-3806 GCA_964578035.1 uncultured Gammaproteobacteria bacterium | reverse complement strand
TGCTCGTTCTATCATTGCAGAACGAATTGCGTTTAATAGCCTTACTAATAGCTGCCGGGTGCCGCTGAACTGAATGATTAGAATTTGTCATTTATTAACGATTAATCCCACGATACTTTCCTTCGCCCCTTAAAAGGGTCGCGCATCTTTAACTTCGCGTTCGAGTTGGTTTTCATCATTCACGAACACATAGTAATCATTGTCTTCACCCGCAAAACGAAGATTAAACGGAGTCATTTCACCTAATGATGAAATCAACACTTTTGGCTCTGTGTCGTCATTAAATTGCTCAAAAACATCCCAATCTAGTTTTAGCTCTTGATTGATCCCTCGGGTATTAAAAAGGCCATCATCTTGGGTTAAGTTACGGCTTGCTCTGACTGCACTGAATTGATAATTGTTAGCTCGCACATCAACGAATAATAAAAAGCTTTCACCGGCGATAATTGCTTCATCACGCACCTCATTCACCACCGCCATAAACCGCTCGGATTCAAAACGGGCTATTCGATCTATATCTCTTGAAATATTAGCCACTAAAATAGCCGCCATTAACGCAATAATAACGACCACCACCATGATCTCAATCAATGTAAAACCATTGTGCGCACTTGTTAAAGAGCGCCTTCGAATTGTGCAGCCAATAACCATAGGGTGATGGTAACACTACCTATACCACTACCACAGAACTTTAATCTGTTGGTAATTTCAATTAAAAAAATAATTGGCTTTTATTACCAAGGATTTGAAGCATGCTATCGTCTAATCGTAAACGATGTTAAACACGTTACGTAATGACTGACGACTTATTAATAAAACAATGCCAAACCGGTAGCTCGGATGCTTTTAATCAGCTGTTAAATCAGCATTACGAAACAATGTATCGTTTTGCCTATAAGTGGTGCGGTGATCAGCATAATGCGCAAGATATTACCCAAACAGCATGCATGAAGTTAGCAAAATCGATTAAACAATTTGATTTCAAAGCTTCATTTACATCATGGCTCTATCGACTGGTAATTAATTGCGCCAAGGATTTTTATAAAAGCCCTACTCAGCACAATCGCCGAGAAGAATCCGATGAAACTACATTTGATAGTCATGTAATTACTCATGATGACCGCCACGCTGAACGGCTTTATGCTCGACAAATCATGGAGCATATAACAGCTCTTCAAGAAGAGCTTCGCGACACCCTAATTCTTGTTTTTGCTTCGGGTTTAAACCACCAACAAGCCGCTAAACAATTGCAAGTAAAAGAAAGCACGGTGTCGTGGCGCGTGCACGAGGCACGCAAACAACTCAAACATGTCTTCAGCTCTTCAACACTGACTCAAGACTTTGACCATGCAAGAGGTAGCGCATGAACGATCAAGAATTCAATGACTTATTCGATGATATAAGCAAAGAAAGCATTCCAAAATTGGACGAAAACGCTAAAAAAAGCGCAATTAACACCGCGAAACAAGAATTTTCCCAAGCTTTTGCTGACTCATCTCGCCTTATTGATAATCGAGACAAACCCGTTTCGAAATTTAGCCAATCAATACGGAGAATTTTCATGTCACTTATCAACGATAAACCAAACAACAGCCTATTTACGGGCAACGCCTTCGCAACGGCAGCTGTCGCATTTGTTGGTATATCAGTATTTTTTATGCTGCCAAATTTTCAAACACAAGAAATCGTTACAACTGAAGAACATGCTACAAGTGTTAAACCTTCAAGGGCTGCCAGCTCTATTACCGAGTTCGGCGCGAATCAAATAGATATTGTAAAAGCAACGGCGAATAAACCAAATAACGTTACAGAATCAAACCAAGCAGGACCTGCCAACCTTAGAGACACGCTAGCAACAAAAGCAAAACCAACCGCCGGTTCAGGTGTTGTGGCTACTGCACAGAAACGCGTTGAATCAATTCAGAATACGCCTATTACAATCGTTGTGGGAAAACCTGAATCAGAGTCACGAGCAAATAAGGAAGGCCACATTAACGAAGATAAGCTCCTGAGTGAATTCACCCAACTCGAAAGCAAGCCTGCCGAGCTGCAACAAGTCGCACCAAGCTTATCAACACCAACTAGTCAAGAAATTGCGGCAGGTGACATCAGCATTGGGCTTGAAGAAACATTAGTGTCAAGGTCAGCTCCCAGACCTGCGAAGCGCGCTACTGTAAAGCAACGATCTAGCTTACGCGAGAATCAAAGCAGCGTCGATTATTATGCGCCTTCACCGCAAGCACGCCCCGATTTAAACGAAGAATACGCCAACAAATACGCCAACAGTATTAGCTTAGTTCAAGACAAACCGGTTTCGACTTTTTCGATTGATGTTGATACGGCGTCTTATAGTTTAGTTCGCAATCAGCTTAATCGAGGATTTTTACCTAAGCCATCAGCCGTGCGTGCAGAAGAAATGATTAATTATTTTAATTATGACTACCCTCTGCCCAACTCTAAAAAGCAACCGTTCAAACCCAGTATCAGCGTACTGGACTCGCCTTGGAACGATGGTAAGAAGTTAATACATATTGGCATTAAGGGATACGACATTCAAAGCAACGAGACGCCTGATAGTAATTTGGTTTTCTTACTCGATGTTTCCGGCTCGATGAACGCCGCCAATAAACTGCCGTTGGTCAAACAATCAATCAACCTATTACTTGATACTCTCAAGCCAAGCGACACGATCAGCATTGTGGTTTACGCTGGCGCAGCGGGTATGGCATTAGAACCAACTAAAGTATCTGAAAAGAGCAAGATTATATCTGCCATTCAACGCCTAACTGCGGGCGGCTCAACCGCAGGCGCACAAGGTATTGAGTTAGCCTATCAATTGGCCGAACAAAACTTTAACAAGAACGCGGTCAACCGAGTTATTCTGGCCACCGATGGTGATTTTAACGTGGGTTTGCGCAACAACGAAGACTTAAAGACATTGGTAGAGCGCAAACGTGACAAAGGCGTATTTTTATCGGTTTTAGGCTTTGGCCGCAACAATTATCAAGACGATATGATGCAAGCTTTAGCGCAAAATGGTAATGGCGTGGCGGCTTATATAGATACTTTAAGTGAAGCGAAAAAAGTCTTAGTAGATGAAGCCACCGGCACTTTATTTACGATTGCAAAGGATGTAAAAATTCAAATCGAGTTTAACCCAAACACGGTCAGCGATTACCGTTTGGTGGGATACGAAACACGCGCGCTAAAACGTGAAGACTTTAATAACGACAAAGTTGATGCGGGTGATATTGGTGCGGGCCATAGCGTTACGGCGATCTATGAAATAACTCCTACAGACTCTAAAAAACCATCGGTTGATCCACTGCGCTATGCTGACAAAGCAAAACAGGTAACGTCATCAAGTGATAGCGAGTATGGTTTCTTAAAGGTTCGTTATAAGCTGCCGAACGAGAAAAAATCAAAATTGCTCGAACAAGCAATTACAGCATTAAATACAGGCGTTAACTCAGACACGCAATTCTCGATTGCGGCGGCGGGTTTTGCACAATTGCTACGTAATAGCCAACACACGGGTGATCTTAACTTTGAGCAGATCATTAAAACTGCCGAACAACACAAAGGCAGTGATAAATTTGGTTACCGAAGTGAGTTTATACAGCTAGTACGCATGGCGAAAATCGCCAAATAAATCGGCTTTATTCCCACTCAATCGTGGCGGGTGGCTTACCAGAAATATCGTAAGTCACCCTGCTGATGCCACGCACTTCATTAATAATTCGGCTCGAAATATGACCCAAAATATCGTAAGGAATATGCGCCCAAGTTGCGGTCATAAAATCAAT
>CAZOBR010000163.1:0-3847 GCA_964578035.1 uncultured Gammaproteobacteria bacterium | reverse complement strand
TAGTTTGTGCACTGAACACAAAGACAAACTCAATTATGTAGCTGTGTCATCAATCAGTAATGTCACCGGTATTCGGAACCCTATTAAACAAATCTGCGAAACAGCCCATCGTTATGATGCTTTAGTATTGGTTGATGGCGCGCAGTCCGTAGCGCACCAAGCAAGCGACTTATCTAACTCTGACCCTTTGCAAGAGCCTGATTTCTTTATCTTCTCAGGGCACAAAGTTTACACACCGATGTCACCCGGTGTTTTGGTTGCTAAAAAGAGCGTATTACGCAATTTGTCTGGGCAAGATTTAGGCGGTGGATCAGTACAAGACGTCACGCACTTTGACTATCAACTATTGAGTGACTATCCAGACAAAGAACAATCGGGCACGCCAAATATTGTTGGAGCGGTTGCCTTAGCAAAAGTATTATCCGCGCTAGATTCATTAGGTTTTGATGTCATTCAAAAACATGCGCACAACTTAATGACTGAATTATTTGATGGCCTATCGAGCTTAGATAACATCAGAGTTTATGGCAACCCGAGCCAAACGCGTTGTGGCGCTTTGTCATTTAATCATACCAACATTGATCATGGTTTATTAGCTGCAATTTTGAACGACTATTACGCCATAGCTGTGCGCAACGAATGCTTTTGCGCGCATCCTTACGTTAGTAGTTTGCTTAAACAAGAGTTGTGGGAATTAGATTTGAGCGACGTGCCAGAGAACTCGCAAGAAGCATTTATCAACCGTAAACGCGGCATGGTCAGAGCAAGCTTAAGCCTGTATAACACGCGTGATGATATTCAATGCTTAATCAATGCTTTGCATGATATTGAAAAAAATATTGACGACTACCGTGAGCACTACACCGCAAATGATGATGGCTCATACACGCACACCAGTTTTTCACTACAATGGCAAAAAGAGCTGAGTTTATAAAATGAATCGAGTCAAACTGAATATTATTATCAGCGCATTGCTAAGCGGACTTACGATAAGCACAACTGAGGCAAAAACAGATATTAGCTACGATGGCAGCATTGAAGTGGAACAGCGGTTTTTCTTAAAAAGCGATGACCTACGTGAATTAGGCCAAGGTCAAACCTCAGCCAGACTAAGCAGTGAAATTGTCGTTGAATGGAATAAAGGCGATGACCGTTTGGTTATTGAGCCTTACGTTCGACTGGACGCCCAAGACGATGAACGAACACATACTGACCTTCGGCAATTTATATGGTCACACTATGGTAGTAACTATGAAATCTCGGCAGGTGTCGGCCAAGTTTTTTGGGGTGTGACCGAGTCACAACAACTGGTCGATATAATTAACCAAACTGACAGCGTTGAGAACATTGATGGCGAAGACAATTTAGGCCAGCCAATGATTCGCTATAACACCTTTGGCGATTGGGGCACAATTGACGCTTTTATACTACCCTATTTTCGTGAGCGTACTTTTGTTGGCCAAGACAGCCGCTTAAATGGAGGTTTAATTGTGAACAATGATCGCGCTGAATATGAATCTAGCCGCGAAGAATCACACATAGACCTGGCATTTCGCTACAGCCAAACCTTAGGTGATTGGAGCATTGGCTTATCAGTATTTGATGGCACATCACGCGAGCCAGACCTGCTAAGAAACCTAAATTTCGCAACCGGCGAGACCATACCATTCTATCCACAGATCACTCAATACGGTGCTGATATTCAGCTAACAACAGGTAGTTGGCTAGTCAAACTAGAAGCCATTGATCGTAGCTTTAGTGATTTATTCTTAGAAGACTTTGCTGCCATTACTGCTGGCTTTGAATACACCATTGTTGGTGTATTCGGCAGCCTTTACGACCTTGGTTTACTCAGTGAGTATTCATGGGATGAGCGCGGTGAGAATGCAAGCAGTATATTTCAAAACGACTTATTCATTGGTGCGCGCTTTGTATTAAATGATGTTGCTAACTCAGAAGTCTTACTTGGTGTATCGGGTGATTTAGATAATAGCGACAGTCAATCTGTGTTTGTTGAAGCGTCAACCAGGCTCAATAATTCACTAACCACAAACATTGAACTGCGTTACTTTGATTCAGATACGCCAAGCGATCTTCTATTTAGATTGCGCAACGACAGTTTTATTCAAGTGGGTGTTGAATATTACTTTTGAGTACTTTTCTTATGTGCTTCTCTTAGGCACTTTTCTTTAGCGCTTTAAGCAATACGAAATAACCAATTACTCCAGACACTAATGAACCAATAATAATACCCACTCGTTCATCGAATAATAAATTTACTCCCGTTTCCTCAAAGGCTAGTGAGCCAACAAATAAACTCATGGTGAAACCTATACCGCATAGCGCACTAACGCCATAGAGTGACAACCAGTTCATTCCTTTTGGTAATTTTGTCAGTCCTAAAAAAATTACCAAAGCACACAAGCCAAAAATACCAACCTGCTTGCCCACTACCAAGCCCAAGGCAACGCCAATTGGCACATCATGCAAAATCACATCAGCCGACATACCGGTAAACGCAATACCTGCGTTGGCAAACGCAAATACCGGCAATACAAAAAACGCGACAATTGAATGCAGATCATGTTCTAGGCTTTTAAGCGGCGATGCTAGTTTCGGGTCTCGACTGCTCATAGGAATAAACATCGCTAAAATCACGCCACCTAACGTAGCGTGTACGCCAGACTTAAGCAGAGCAACCCACATCACAACGCCAACTAAAATATAAGGGCTACGAGACTCAACACCACGGCGATTCATAATAAACAAAACCGTTATGCACGCGGCTGAAAACAACAACGCCGTGGCCGATATTTTGGAGGTATAAAACAAGGCAATAATTACAATCGCGCCAATATCGTCAAAAATAGCCAATGAGGTTAAGAATATTTTCAATGATGTTGGCACTCGCGAACCAAGCAAAGACAACACGCCTAAGGCAAAGGCTATATCGGTTGCTGCAGGGATAGCCCAACCTTGAACCGCCACTGGGTCGCTGGCGTTGAACGCCAAATAAATAATTGCTGGAACAGTCATACCCCCAATTGCGCCAACACCTGGTAAGATAATATTTCTTGGGTCTGACAATTCACCATCAAGCAGTTCGCGTTTAAGCTCTAAACCGACTAAAAAGAAAAAAATTGCCATCAAGCCATCGTTAATCCACAACAATAGAGGCTTAGCAATATGCAAAGCGCCGACACGGACTTCAACCGGCGTATCCAACAATAGGTCGTAGATAGATTTTAACGGCGTGTTGGCAATAATTATCGCAATGGTCGCGGTAACCATTAATAAAATACCGCCCGCCGATTCCAACCTTAAAAATCGAACAATGGCGGTGTTCGCATTTGAACTTGCTTGCATTAGTTATTCTAAATTTGAAGTTAAATAAACGGGCAGTACTTTAACAAATCAATATCACAGTTTAATGATGGTTCGAAATCAACTGACCAAGTTTTTCAAACTCATTTTCGCGCGGTGAATTTTTACGCCAAACCAATGCTATCTTGCGTGAGATATCGCGCTGAGTAACGAGTGGACGAATTTGGGCATTAGTGTCATGTGTGATGTTCGCCGCCACGGCCATTTTGGGTAACAAGGTGATACCAACGTTATTCACCACCATTTGAACTAAGGTGTTTAAGCTCGTCGCTTGGTACGGAATGCTTAAATTCTTGGCACTCAAGCCACAGGCGGCTAACGATTGATCCCGCAAACAATGACCATCTTCAAGCAATAACATATCGTGCTTTTTCATATCACGCACCGTCACGCCTTCTGCACCGGTCAAGGTATGCCCTTGTGGCAAACAAAGCACTAATTCATCATCAAATAATTCGTGCGA
>CAZOBR010000162.1:0-4094 GCA_964578035.1 uncultured Gammaproteobacteria bacterium | reverse complement strand
CGCGGTACGGCTTGGGCATTGATTCACTTTTTGCGCGCGGCTGAAATCGATTTTGCACCAGTCTTAGCAGACAAAAATGCCTTGCCGAGTATTCGCCAAATTATTCAAGAACTGGAGTCGACGCAACAGCCAATTTATAGTTTTATGATTTTGAATGGTAGTGGTATGGGGGTGTTTGCAAACCATTCTTTGGTGATGAGCTCGTATATTGGTAGAGCAAATTCGGCTATTGCTGACTTGCGACGACTGTTGGCAGATGGCTAATAGCAACTAGTTCAATCTACGATAGATCAGCAGAGGCAGTTAATAGGGTTGATAGGCGGTTAACTTTTATGTTGACTGCCCGGTAGTTGTGCCAACACGCAGCCTATTAACATTAAGCCCGCCCCAATTAAGCCGGTTAAGCCCAGCGTTTCGCTGAAAACAATATAGCCAGCGGCGGCCCCAAAAACTGCCTCTAATGAAAACACCAGACTTGCGGTAAATGGTTCGGCGTATTCCATCACAATCACTTGCAGTGTATAGGCAATGCCAACCACAATCACACCGTTAACCATTGGCCATAGGTAGCCCTCAATCGTTGCTGGCAACAAGCGCTCTTCAAAGCCTAAGGCAACCACAGCACTTAACATCGCGCAAACTGTAAACTGTAAAAATGCCAAGGCAAGCTGATTTTGATCACCCGCTTTTTTAGCTAGAGTCAGTAAGTGAGTCGCCCAAAAAACTGCGCCAACTAATGCCAGCAAATCACCTTTGAGTGATAACTCCGTGCTAGAGCCAGTCATTAAGTAGAGACCAGCAATGGCGAGCAAGCCGCCAAACCAAACGATGAGGGCGTATCGGTAGCCAATAAAAAAACCGAGAATTGGAACAAAAATGACATTCAAACCGGTAATAAATGCCACATTTGCTAAGCTGGTGTATTGAATTGCGGCTTGTTGAAACGCCGCACCTAAAAACAGCAATGAACCTAACAACAGGCTAAGTAAGAAGCTGTTTCTCAACGCGCTTAATGAAACCGATTTGAATAGAATTAAAATCGGTATTAATGTTAATGCGCCAATCGCAAAACGTAATGCATTGAACGCACTTGGGCCTAAGTACTCTAGACCTAAGCGTTGCGGAACAAAGCCAATACCCCAAATAAACGCGATGAGCAATAAGCCCAAATTAATTTTCAACGTGTTATTCATATTTTTATTAGCTAAAAATTAAACAGACACTTGGTTGTTAGTTGCAGGCTCTTGTTCAGTCATTTTAATTTTGATCATGGCCCAAGCAAATATCAATGTCATGATTGGGCTAATAATATTAAAAAAGCAATACGGTAAATACACCAAGGTGCCTATCCCTAAAACAGCAGCATGATAGGCGCCGCAGGTGTTCCATGGGATTAATACTGACGTAACCGTGCCGGTGTCTTCCAAGGTGCGGCTTAAATTCTCTGATGCATAGCCTCTTTCCTTGTAAAGACCGGCATACATACGGCCTGGAATTGCGACCGAAATATACTGATCCGACGTGCTGATATTAGTGACAATGCAAGTGCCCGCCGTACACGCCACCAAACTAAAGAACCCTGAGGCCAGAGATTTAATTGAATCCATGATGCGGCCTAACATACCCGAGGCTTCCATTACGCCGCCAAAGGTCATCGCCGCTAGAATCAACCACACTGTATTGAGCATGCCTTTCATACCGCCAGCACTGAATAAATCATTCAGCATTACGTTTGTTGTGCTGATCGAAACGCCACCAAATAAAGTATTCATTAATACTCGGTAGTAAGGCTGATTGGCATCACCTAGGTCTGTCATTAAATCTGCAATCAGTTCACCTTGAAAGATCACTGCAAATATAACGCCAACCACAACGCCTGCAAAAAGTGCGGGGATGGCGTTCACTCGTTTTACAATTAAACCAAGTGTAATAACGGGCGGCATTAATAACCATAAAGAAATATTAAAGCGCTGATCAATGGCGTTTAATACATTGCTCACATCAACATCGGTAGAGCTGGTTTCTAAATTAAACCCCATTATGCTGAACAATATCAGGCTGATTAATATTGCCGGAACCGTTGTGAGGCTAAGGTAGCTTATGTGGTCAAATAAAGGCGTTTCTGTGACTGCGGCTGCCAAGTTTGTGGTGTCGGATAAAGGCGATATTTTGTCACCAAAATAAGAGCCTGAAATAATCGCGCCGCCAATCATGCCGTCGGGTATTTCGAGCGCGCGGCCAACGCCGACCATCGCGACTCCGATTGTTGCTGCCGTTGACCATGAGCTACCACTGATCACCGATGTTAATGCGCATGCAACAACACAGGCAGGTAGAAAAATTGTTGGGTTCAATAATTTTACGCCATAGTAAACCAACAGTGGTACCGTTCCAGACAACAGCCAAATGCTGGCAAGCGCGCCGACCAGCAATAAAATTAAAATCGACGGCATTGCAGCGCCAATGGTTGTGATCACTTGTTTTTGTTGGGTTTCCCAGCTTACTCCTCTGGCCAAACCGATGGATGCAGCAAGCCCAGCCACCAGTAGAATGATCATTTGGCTTGAGCCGCTAAGCGCATCATCACCATAAACGTAGATAACATTCCAGCATAATGCAGCTATCAGCACCACGACCGGCAGTAGGGCTAGACCTAATGACATCTGTTTGGCTTGTCCGGTGTCTTGGGTTTCGTCGTGTGTTGTCATTTTGATCTCAGGAGTATTTAAAGTTTATTGTTTAATATTCTTAGTATAAGAGTTTTATCTTTGATACCACGACCAGAAGTTAATTTCGTAGCGTAATTAGTCATTTTTATGATTAAAAAACGGCCAAAAATGTCCACTTTTTGACAAATTGGCTAGTTTTATGGATTTATTTATTGTTTTTCGAGTTGTCTGCGTTAATATGCGCTCAATGATTGCACTAAGCGATCTTACTATAAGAGTGTTGTGAGCCAAGTCAGTTCGCAGCTAAAAATATTGTTTTTAACAAAAAACGGAGAGTTATATGAAACTCAATACTCAAAAGGTATTGATCGGTGCGGCTAGTTAGCGCACTGATTACGCCTGCAGCGTTTGCTCAAAATCAATTAGAAGAAATCATCGTAACGGCAACCAAGCGTTCAGCATCTATCCAAGATGTGCCTTTTTCTATTAATGCGCAAACACAACGCGATATTGAACGTGCGGGTGCAACCAACCTTGAAGAAATTTCTCGCAACGTTGCGGGTTTATCAATTCAAAACTTAGGCCCAGGTCAAAGTCAGGTAGCTATTCGGGGTGTTTCTGCGGGTCAAATCGTACGTGACCAACCCGGTGTAAAAGAGCAAGTAGGTATCTATGTCGACGAATCAGTGATTTCATTATCATTGTTCACGCCTGACTTAGATTTCTACGACCTTAACCGTGTTGAAACACTGCGTGGCCCGCAAGGCACACTGTTTGGTTCTGGCTCAATTGGTGGCACGATTCGTTACATCACCAATCAACCAGATCTTGAAGAAGCGTCTGGCGGCATTGAAATAAATGTAAATAGCATTACCGACGGTGAAGAAGCAGGCCATATTAAAGGCTTTATTAACTCACCATTTGCTAACGGCACAGCGGCTTTTCGTGGTGTGGTTTACCACACAGAATACGGTGGGTTTATTGATGCGTTTGGCCCAGGCGGCGGTGAAGACGTCAATAGTGGTAGCCGAACCGGTGGCCGTTTTGCAGTAACGTTTCAGCCAAATGAAAACTTGAGCATTACCCCACGTTTGATTATTCAAAATATTGAAACAGACGGCAATAATCGTTCAGAAGTATTTAACTTCTTAGGTGCAGCGCAAGGCATTCAATTTGGCGAACGTGAACAGTTTTTACTAGCTCGCGAAGCGTTTGAAGATGACACGATAATTGCAGATTTAAATGTAACGTATAGTTTTGGTAATCTTGATTTTACTTCTGTAACAACTTATACAGACCGTGATATTTTGGTAAGCCGTGATGCCAGTGCTTTGACGCACTCTGTATCAGTAGATCTAAATTTAGACCCAGCGATTAATAGTGTGGCTTCTAACCTTCGTGATACGACAGAACTTAAACAGTTAA
>CAZOBR010000161.1:0-4308 GCA_964578035.1 uncultured Gammaproteobacteria bacterium | reverse complement strand
GACCGTTACGTGAACTACCGCCTGCTTTTTTATGTGCCATTTTGGTTTACCTCAATGTCTCTGTAAACTGGATTAGCCTTTGGCCAATTCAGTTGCTTGTTTAACCCAATCGTCACGTTCAATACGACCTTTGAAGTTTAACTCTTCGTCGATGCGCGCAATGTCTTCAGCAGTAAAGTCTGCAACTTGTTGGAAAGTAGTAATACCTAGCTTTTCCAACTTACCTACAATAACTGGGCCAACGCCAGAAATCTTAGTTAAATCGTCAGCGCCTGCTGCTTTTGGTGCAGCGGCTTTTGGCGCCGCAGCCTTCTTAGGAGCCGCGGCTTTTTTAGCACCCGCTTTGCCACCAATAGAGGTAATCTCTAACTCAGTATAGTTTTGACGGTGACCAGTACGAGTGCGAGAATTTTGACGACGACGGAACTTAACAATGCGTAGTTTCTTACCACGACCATTATTCAGTACTGTGGCTTCCACAGATTTATCTAAGGTTGGTGTGCCAACTTCGATTTTGTCACCGTCACCAATCATTAATACGTGATCTAGAGTCACTTTGTCGCCTTGTTCGGCGTTTAAAGACTCAACTTTTAATTTGTCGCCTACGGCAACGCGGTATTGTTTACCGCCAGTTTTGATTACTGCGTACATTTTTTTTACTCCGGCCAAAATATAGCCTTTTATGGCGTTCTGAAGGGGCTAAATAGACAATCTAAGTCTATTTCTCTTTCTTCCACGGTCGGACCCAGCGAACAGAGCGCGAATTCTAATGTTTACGCGGGTTTAGGTCAACACAATAGCACTAAAATAGTAGTCTTTATTTGCCCATAAAATACTCTGAATTTATCGCTCTTTTGAGCCAGATTCATCGTACTCAGTTATAATCAATGTCATGACAGTTCATAGCACGCCAATTTCAGATAGCAGCACCACCGCCATTGATATCAAATCATTGTTATCGCTCGTTGAACAGGATATGACCGTGGTAAATCAAACCATTGCGAATAACCTAGACAGCGATGTTGCGCTGGTAAATCAACTCGGTGCCTATATCGTACAAGCTGGCGGCAAACGCCTACGCCCAGTCGCGTTATTGCTGGCGGCAAAAGCATGCCTACCTGAAGAACCAGAGACCACCAAAGACCAAACCTTGTTGGCCGCAATTATTGAGTTCATTCATACCGCCACACTACTGCACGACGATGTGGTGGACGAATCTGAAATGCGCCGTGGTCGCGAAACCGCCAACGAAATATTTGGCAACGCAGCCAGCGTGCTAGTCGGTGATTATTTATACTCGCGCGCATTTCAAATGATGGTTGAAGTGGGCAGCATGCGCGTTATGGAAATACTCTCGCGTACTACCAACCAAATTGCCGAAGGCGAAGTTATGCAATTGATAAATTGTGGTTCTGCCGATACAACTGAAGCGCAGTACATGGATACCATTCAATCAAAAACCGCAATTTTGTTTGAAGCCGCTACGCAATTGAGCGCGGTGATTACCAAACAAGCGCGGCCTGTTGAAAAAGCCCTCGCTGCGTATGGTTTGCACCTAGGCACTGCCTTTCAGTTAGTCGATGATATTTTAGACTACACGGCTGATGCGAAAGCCATGGGTAAAAACGTGGGCGATGATCTAGCCGAAGGCAAACCCACACTGCCACTAATTAACGCGATACAACGATCAACGGGTGACGATTTGGCATTGCTTCAAAACGCCATTGAAAATGGCAGTCGTGACAATTTAGATGCAGTACTGGCAATTATTGAAAAAACCGGCTCTCTTGCCTATACAGCTCGCATTGCCCGAGAGCAGGCGCAACTCGCGCAGCAAGCCTTAAACGTGTTACCCGACTCAGATTATAAAAAAGCTTTGGAAGATCTAGCCGAATTCTCGGTGGAGCGCACTCACTAACACAGTGCACTCGTTAATCGTTTCAATACGCCTATGCACTCCCTTGCTGTTTAACTGAAGGGTAGATTTCTTCTAAGGTTTTAGAGTGACCGTATTCAACCACCATGCGCGCATGATTGCGTTGTAAATCACGCGGTCTTTTCACACCACATGAGTTAGAAATAATACGAATTTCTTTTTCCAAATTCTTCAAATAATACGCAACACGTTCTTTTTTATTCTCAACAACCAAGCCTTTTTGTAAGTCTTTATCATGCGTCGTAATGCCTGTTGGACACGTATTTTTGTTACATTGTAGAGCCTGAATACAACCCAGTGCGAACATTGGCCCACGCGCGGTTGACACAAAATCGGTACCAATACACAGCGCCCAAGCCACTTCGGTTGGGTTCACCATTTTGCCGGAAGCGTTCACTTTAATACGTTCACGAAGCCCGTGTTCGTTCAATTTATCAATCAGCATAGGTAAACTTTCTTTAACTGGTAAGCCCATGTCATCCATCAACGACATCGGCGCTGCGCCCGTTCCACCGTCAGCACTGTCTACTGAAATAAAGTCTGGCGCCGAAGCCAAACCACGTTGATTAATCCGAGCAAATAAATCATCTAACCAAGCCGCGCTGGAAATCACCGCTTTAAAACCAACCGGTTTACCCGTGACTTTACGCACTCTCGTAATCATATCCAGTAAGTCATCATTATTATTTAACTCGGCATGACGGTTCGGGCTAATCGCCGATTCGCCCACGCCCAAACCACGAATTTCTGCAATTTCAGCCGTCACTTTTTCACCTGGCAACATACCACCTTTGCCTGGCTTAGCACCTTGGCTGAGCTTAATTTCAAACATACGCACGTTTTCATTAGCCGCAATACCCGCTAATTTTTCATCGGACAAACCACCGTTGACATCTCTCACACCAAACTTACCCGTGCCAATTTGGAACACAATATCGCAACCACCTTCTAAGTGATAAGGCGATAAACCACCCTCACCTGTGTTCATCCAACACCCTGCTTTTTTAGCGCCATGCGACAAGGCCAATACCGCGGGTTTTGAGATAGCGCCATAACTCATGCCGGAAATATTCACCAGAGAACTGCTGGTAAATGGTTTTTCACAATAACCCTCACCAATTGCAATAGGCTTTGGTGGCAAAGATTCGTCGGTTAATGGCGGGAATGGTGAATTAACAAACATCACCGTACCTTGTGGCCTCAGGTCTCGGGTAGAACCAAATGCAACCGTTGAATCAATATTCTTTGCTGCGCGATAAACCCAAGTACGTTGCGCCCTATTAAACGGCATTTCCTCACGATCCATCGCGAAAAAGTACTGGCGAAAAAACTCACCCAAATGCTCAAACAAAAAACGGAATCGCCCGATTACGGGATAATTTCGAAGAATAGTCGATGAAGTTTGAAACCGATCAAGGATGTATAAAACCAATACAGCAAACACCCCTATACCAATCAGAAACACAAATAAAATAACGGCGTAGGTAACAAAACTCGATGCAAATTGCGCTAAAGCTTCCATCTTGACCTCATAAAAAATTGTAGTTGTCATTAATATAGAACATATATGACCAAAGAATCACGTGATTACTTGCAATACACCCAACTTAACTTAACTGCAAGATCAAAGTCACTCAAAATGAGCAATGCACGATATTTCTAAAGATTGAATGTGTCTTATATATTGGCTGGCGCATCTCTCATTGCAACGCTCCTAGGAATAATTTGGTTACTAATAAACATAACAAAAAAGGTATAGGAAACTGCAGTATGCTCATCGCTAAAATTGAAGGCTGATCAACAACAAGAAAAACTCCTTTTGCTTAAGTGGTGTTTAAATAATGCTAGTAGTTAATTCTAAATACAGCATGGTGGTACCAACATATTTAGGGAGTCAGGCCACGGAATTTTTAATGACTGACTTAAGGCAGAAATAAAACGTACGCATAAAAACCGACTCCAAAAGCAAAAAAATTAATCGATAATATTATCGATTCTTTATTTACATAGGATTAAACCAACATAATACTAAAATTGGCTGTCAGCAGTTTACTTAGAACATTACCGCTGGCTTTGTATTTCGTTTTTAAGTTTTGGAGGGAAGTATCATGTTAAAACGTTTAAATAACTCAAGTATCTCAGAAGAAACTGACATTGATGTAACGCCAATGATGGATGTGGTGTTTATTATGCTGATCTTTTTTATTGTTACTGCTAGCTTTGTTAAGGAGTCTGGTATTGGTTTGTATACGCCACCACAGAGTGAACCATCAACCGTTACGGCGTTGCCTATTGTTGTGGATGTGACGGCTATCGGCACTATTAAGATTCAAGATAGAGTGGTTAATTCCACCTCGGTTCGTCCGACAATT
>CAZOBR010000160.1:0-4320 GCA_964578035.1 uncultured Gammaproteobacteria bacterium | reverse complement strand
TGCCAATGCCGGTAACCACCGATAACTACATGGCAAATTGCGAGCGTTATCAGCGCAATAACTCGCTAGATCGAGAATTCGCTATACCAGAAGAATGTCTTAGCCAGCTTGAACAAAAAAACGCAAAGCTTAAAGAGAAAAAAGCATGAAGCTTAGACAACTCCAATATGTGGTCGAGATTGTTAAAAATGGCATGAACGTAACGGCCGCAGCCGATAAGTTATTCACCTCGCAGCCTGGTGTTAGCAGCCAAGTTAAGCGCCTGGAAGAAGAACTCGGGCTAATTATTTTTGAGCGCAGTGGTAAGCATATTAGTGGCTTAACACCAGAAGGGACTTTATTGGTTGAGCGCTTTGAAGTTATCTTAAACGAAGTGGTTAACGTTAAACGCATCGCCGAAGATTCTAGCCACCCGGACTCAGGAATGCTGTCGATTGCCACCACGCATACACAAGCGCGTTATGTATTACCGCCTGTGATCAACGAGTTTCGTAAGCGCTACCCAAAAGTACAATTACAAATTAACCAAGGCACGCCAGAGCATATTGCCAGCCTAACCGACAGTGGACAAGCTGATATTGGTATTGCGACAGAAGCCTTAGAGCTGTTTGAAAACCTGATTTTATTACCGTGCTATCGCTGGAATCGCTGCGTTATGGCGCCCAAAGGCCATCCGTTAACCAAAGAGCCAGAATTGACTCTTGAGGCCATTGCGAAACACCCAATTATTACCTACACCTTTGGCGTGGCTGATCGCTCGGTGATCAATCGTGCGTTTAAAAAGGAAAAGTTAGATATTAATGTCGTGCTAACAGCGGCAGACGCAGAGGTAATAAAAGCCTATGTGCGCAACGGGCTTGGTGTTGGTATTACCGCACGCATGGCGTACGATAAAAATATTGACCAAGATTTAGCCGTGCTGGATGCAGGTAACCTGTTTGATTCCAGTGTAACCAGCTTGGCTATTCGCAAAAATGCGGTGCTTAGAGAATACGTTTATGAGTTTATTACACTATTTGCCGCGCATTTAACCAAAGACGTTGTCGATCAAGCCATTGGCGCGCACAACGACACCACATTGCAAGAAAAGCTCTACAAGGAATACGTTAAAGAGGCGGCAATGCGATAGCGCTAACTCTATATTGAATTAATCGGCCATAGTGATGCTGGTCTTTTGTAGCGTCGAACGTTCCACATAAACCACAGTGGTAATAGCAGATCGCTTATCAATACCGCTAACATTCGCAATAACGGTATTAGCTACCGATTTGTCAATCTCTCCTAGGTAGGTCAACCTTATGCACTGTGCCACGCGATAAGGCAAGGATTAACAAGGCTTGAAACAATGTGGCCGCAAAGTAAAGAATCGACACAAGGCTCACTTGCAAACGGCTGAGTTTGGCACCAAGCATATACGCCACCACGATATACGCAGAAATCAGCGTTAGATAAATTGATATGTGCGCGCCAGCACATCGACCAAGTCTACTAAACGGTTGAATTGTGTCGAATCTAAATCGGCTTGTTCATGTTCTGTCACGGCTAGCTGTTCGCTTATCTAGTAAAGCAAAAATATAAAGGGTGTTGTTTCGACATAAATTTGTTATAAAAAGACAATACACTGTAGCTATCGCTAAACAGTGAAAAGCACAATTTATTGATCAGTACATTAGCCAACAATAAAACCGTTAGACAGAGAGTTAATTAAGAAGCAAAGCGTTACTGAATATTGGGAGAGAATCCGTGAACTACGACTTTAGCCAACAAGTACTGCGAACAGATGCGGCGGGCATGCCGCTAGATTGGGTTAGCTACCAAGAAGCAACGCGGTGCTACCATTTAGGTCAAGTTCTATATAGCTGTGGCAATTTATTGTATAAAGTTCACGGCGGCATTAATGCCATTTCAGGCAAGCAAAGCGTGTTGGAAATAAACTCGATTATTGCGACAGATGGTGAAAACCAAAGTAAGCGTCACAACCGTATTGCCTACACACCGCCACTTACCAATAAAACCCTGTTCGCGCGTGATGATATGATGTGCCTGTACTGCGGCAAGCAATTTATGCGCACCGACTTATCGCGTGACCACGTAACGCCTATCAGCCAACAAGGTTCTGACCATTGGACAAACGTGGTAACGGCTTGCAAACGCTGCAACAACTTTAAAGCAGGGCGCACCCCCGAACAAGCCGCCATGCAGTTGCTAGCCGTGCCATTTGTGCCAACACACGCAGAGTATGTGTATTTACGTGGCAGACGCGTTTTAGCGGATCAAATGGAGTTCTTAAAAGCACATTTTCCGCGTACCAGCCCATTGCGCAAACGGGTTGAAAACCAACAGCAAGAATCGCCAGAAGCTATTTATCATCTCGATATCACCTAATACGGCAAATCATTGATTCGATGTTAGAAACCGCAGTTTATTAAATCGCCTGAGCTGAAAGTAAATACGTAAATGACCCCACCGCATCCGCAATCAGCAGCAAAGCTGAGTCTCCAAGCTGTGCTTGATACCTTGCCATTGGCCATTGCGGTGATTCCCTGGGCATTACTTACAGGTGCACTCGCCATACAAGCAGGCTTTACCCCAGCACAAGCGGTATTTATGTCATTTTTTGTGTTTGCAGGCGCGGCGCAACTATCGGCAATTACCTTAACCAGCGCAGGTGCATCGTCTGGTGCCATTTTAGGTTCAACCTTTGTGATCAGCGCGCGGCATTTATTGTACTCAGTGGTGTTTCGTGAACACGTTATTAACTTACCATTGCGTTGGCGCATTGCCATAGCCTTTGTGTTAACCGATGAAATGTTCGCTGTTTCGCAGACTCATACACAGCGTACCGGACAGTTCTCTGCGCTTTACGCACTTGTGTCTGGTTTCACATTCCATATCGCCTGGAACGTGGGCACCTTAGTCGGCATTATCGGTATTGATTATGTGTCAAACCTAGAGTCGCTCGGCTTAGATTTTGCCATTGTCGCGGTTTTTATCACAATGACCTTTGATCAAATTCGCCGTCGACCGATTCTAGTCGCCATTATCGTTAGCGGTTGTGTTTCCGTTATCTGCAAGCCCATATTATCCGACAGCTACATTATCGTCGCAGGCCTTGCTGGCATGTGCACCGCGTATTTAGCCGATACAAAATCAAGTAAAACAGTGCCGCCGGTGAGTACACTATGAGTACTTGGTGGCTATTGCTGAGCATGACAGCAATCACATACTCAAATCGCTACGCGTTCTTTACCCGTGGCTTACGCTATCAACCAGGTGAACGCGTTCGTAAGCTTTTAAGCTACTCAACGTACGCAATTTTAACCGCCATCTGGGCACCCATTGTTTTCAAACTAGACTTACAAGCAGGCGCCTCTCACGCAGGCTGGGACTACCTAATCGGCGCAACACTCGCAGGTGGCTTAACCATGCTAAGAGTACCAAGTATTATTGTTGTGCTGGTAAGTACAGCCGTGTTTTTTGGACTGCGCTTTCTCTTTTAAACCAGTAAAGCATCATTTGAGCGGACATTTATTAAGATGGTATTTTTTCTGAATACAGGTGCTCGTTCCGATCAGACCACATATTTTTTTGACATCATCACTGTTTATTTATACGTTCCAGCAAGAAGACAGAGAGTAATTGGTCACTTTACACACTTACTCAAGCTCACTTTTACACCATTAATAAACAAATAGATCAATATAAACAAAGGTTTAATGAGATTAGCCAGTATGTTATTGTGCACATCAAAGGATGTTAATGAGCACGCTCACTTTCACCCTAAGGAAAGAACAGGAGAAACTAGGTTTTGGAAATAAAAACAAATAGTTACACGGAATATCTCGAATTCAAGCGAGCGGGAAATCGAGCCCGCGCACTAATACGCTGTTAGGTTTACGATGACTTGGAAAACTATCGACAGCACTGATGCTCTTAACGCTTTAAACTATAAAGTTTGTTGGGAGGATGGCGAGATTTTAGAAACTTATAGGGTTTTTAGTAATCAAAGCTATTTCCCTAAAGATGTTAACCGCTCGGGCTACAATAATCCTAACTTGCACTTGCTCATAGATAGCGGCCTTGTAGAAAATGAGCTTTTGGAATTAGTATTAATCGAAACCGACCTAAAGAATATTAGTAGTTTGTCAGGTCATGTTTCTCCTCTCAATATTGTTCACCTTACTCATGGGCATGCATCACGAATAATTTATCGGTGGGTCGATAATGAAAGACAATATAAAGCAGGCTACTTCGTTGAAAATTGGGAAACCTAACAAGTTCAAAAACGAATATGCCAGCAAGCTGGCACGGACGCCGCAT
>CAZOBR010000159.1:3854-4427 GCA_964578035.1 uncultured Gammaproteobacteria bacterium | reverse complement strand
CCGCTACTCTTTTTGCTTTGGTGGTTGGTTCAAGGTTGCGCTCTAATTCATAACACGCTCTTGGGTTTACCAGGCATGTAGATCGAATGCCTGAAAACGTATGATCCAAACAAGCCTGATTACACCCAATGCAGGTGTTAATCATACTGGCTTTGTCAGCGGCAGCTTTATTGATAAATTCAGCATCGGCTAAAAAAGGCCGCGCCATTGAAACCATGTCGGCATCGCCGCGCGCAATAACATCGTTTGCGACTTGCGGATCGTTGATGCGGTTCGTAGCAATTAACGGGATAGACACATGCTCTTTCATTTTTGCCGTAACCCACGAAAATGCCGCGCGTGGCACACTGGTCGCAATAGTCGGGATACGTGCTTCGTGCCAACCAATGCCGGTATTAATGATTGTGGCACCAGCAGTTTCTATTGCTTTTCCAAGTTGTACGACTTCATCCCAAGAGCTGCCATTTTCAACTAAGTCGAGCATTGATAAGCGGTAGATGATAATGAAGTTTTCGCCAGCCGCAGCTCGAACCGCTTTTACCACTTCAATCGGTAGGCGCATACGGTTTTCAA
>CAZOBR010000159.1:0-3844 GCA_964578035.1 uncultured Gammaproteobacteria bacterium | reverse complement strand
CATTCATCCGTGCGGTGATTGGTTTTGCTAATCAAAAATTGATTAATTAAATAGCCTTCAGAGCCCATAATCTCAACGCCATCGTAGCCCGCTTTTTGTGCGAGTTTGGCTGCATTAGCATAGTCATTAATTGTTCGATAAACGCCTTTGGTGCTTAACTCGCGAGGCTTGAATGGTGAAATAGGGGATTTAATCGCTGACGCAGAGACACAAAAAGGGCTGTATCCATAACGCCCAGCATGTAATAACTGCATGCAAATTTTACCCCCTTCTTTATGCACTGCTTCAGTCACTTGAAGGTGGCGTTTAACTTCCCAAGGCCGGCTCATTTTACTGCCAAATGGCGACAACCAACCCTCAATATTTGGTGCGAAACCGCCAGTCACAATCAGACCGACCCCACCTCTAGCGCGTTCGGCAAAATAAGCAGCAAGCTTCGGAAAGTCCTTGGCTTTGTCTTCCAGACCAGTGTGCATAGAGCCCATCAGTGCACGATTTTTCAGTGTGGTAAAACCAAGGTCGAGTGGCTCTAGGAGGTGTGAATATGGGTTGGACATGGCAGCCTCTTATCTTTAATGTTGGACACATTGTATGTATTAGGTAGGCGCATGCAAGTCTAATTTGGAGCGCTGAATCGTGTTTAATTACTTATTGAGGTAATCACTTATTAAAAAGTAGCTGAAATTATTTACTGCCTAATAAGCTATGCATTAGTCGGTGCAGCTGCATAGCTGAAGCCGGTTTGTGTAGCAACAAAGCATCAGCCGATTGCGCATCTTGTATTCGTTCAGCTGCCGTATCGCCAGTGATAATAATTGCTGGAATGGCTTTACCCGTGTGCAGGCGTATTTGCTCTATGGCTTCACGTCCAGTTTTTTCTTCACGTAAGCGGTAGTCCACTAACAATAAATCAAGCTCATTGTGTTGCTTGTCGATCTCTTTGATTGCTTGATCTGCTGATTCTGCTTGCAGGCATCCGCAACCCCATGTTTTCAGTAGGCTACACATTGACACACGGACTTGAAGATCATCATCTATCACCATAATGGTATGGCCACTAAAGCTGATTTTTTTATTGCTCTGATCTAAATCTGGAATAATGTCAGCGTTTGATAACGGAAGATTAAAGCGAAACACAGAGCCTTTGCCAACCACCGATTGAACCTCAATTTTACTGCCCAAAGTTTCAGCCAAACCTTGGGCAATGGCTAGGCCAAGCCCAAAGCCTTTTAATGAGTCACGCTCTGGGTTAGCCAGCTGATTGAATTCATTGAAAATACTTTCATATTGATTTTCTGGAATGCCAATACCTGTGTCCCAAACTTCAATAAGTACACGGTCCTTTCGTTTTCGGTAGCCTACTAACAGGCCGCCCGTGTTGGTGTAGCGAATCGCATTGGCGATTAAGTTGCGTACGATGAGCTCGACAATCAATGGGTCTGAATGCACCGCCAGAATTGATTCGCGGCTTCGGTAGATAAGGTTTTTCTCATCGGCCATCGGTGCGAGTTCAAATTCTAATTCACTGAATAGAGTCTGTAATAAGAATGGTCTTGGCTCACTTGATATTGCACCTGCATCCAGTTTGGAAATGTTTAATAAAGAGTCCAACATTCGGCGTGTCGATTCAACCGCCTGCAACATATGCTCTTGTATCCCTTTTTGGCTGTCATTTAACTCAGTATTGCCCATTGTTTCGGTTAATAGGCCAAGCGCATGTAATGGTTGGCGTAAATCATGACTGGCCGACGCTAAAAATACTGATTTTGCACGATTTGCTTCATCGGTTTGAATTAAGGCTGAGCGTAGTTTGCGAACTAGTGCATCGTTGTCTGTGCGAAGCAATATTGAGTCATGAATGGATTTTCGCATGGTCAAACCGAACCATGTCAGTAAAATCGTAAAGGCTGGTAATGTATAGGATAAACCAATTAGTACAGTATCACCGGTGCTGTGTAAGCCAACCATCATTGCTGCAACTGTGGTGTAGGTATAGGCAATAAAAATAGGTGTGCATGTAGCTGTCATCGCTACGCTGCCGGCAGCAAAGCCGCAGCCAACTGCGATAATCACAATGACTATCGGTGGTGTTGCATCAGCTAGAAAATATATTGGTAGCAGACCCCAGATAAATGCGACAAAGGCTGCAGTGAGTACTTGTATGATTGCTTCACGTTCTGGATTTTGTATGTTCTTGTCGCAAAAGAAAAAAAAGCGCACCAGCGATACGATGAGTGTAATGGTGAGCGCGGTGTACCAGATAAGTATGTTGGTAGTGTGCAATTGCGTATACACCACATAACAAACAAAAGCGGATACGACCCACAAACCAAATGCACCCACGGGGTAACTTTTAAATGTGAGTGCTAGCTCTTCACGCAGAATATGGCTTGGTGACAAAAACGATGACAGCATAGACTAAATTGACGTGCTTATTGATTTAAGCTGAGAGTTCATCTTTCTGTGTAAATAATGTTAATCCGATAAATCGCTTAACGACAAACCTTCACGTTGCGCAATTAAAATCGCTTCTGAGCGATTTTTTGCGCCCAATGCCGCCAGAATAGCTGAAACATGCACTCTGACCGTGTTTTCAGACATATTTAGCTCTCGTGCAATAAGCTTGTTTGGTTTACCTTCACACAAATATATTAATACTTCGATTTGGCGAGGTGTTAACGCGCCGCTTAAACTCCTAACGCGTTCACCTTCACCGAAATAAGCATTGCTTGGCCAACATTGCTCGCCCCTGAGTACCGTGTTGATAGCATCGATGATGTCATCCGCCGCTGCTGCTTTATGCAAAAAGCCGTAGGCGCCCAGTGATTTTCCTTCTGAGGGAATGTCTGGATCGGTGCTGGCTGAAAGAATCATAATTGGCACATCAGGAAATTTGTCTTTCAGTAGCTTGATACCGTCTAACCCGTTTATGCCAGGCAAATGTATATCCAACAAGATGATATCAACACCCAAGCTTGCCATCGAAAAAGCATCCTTGATAGTTTTTGCCTCACTGATATCCGTGCTTGGACTATTTTGCGTCAAAATTAACTTCAGCCCAGTTCGAAACAAGGTGTGATCATCAATGATGAGTATGTGTTTTGATTTCATTGAGGGTTTTTTATTAATTAATTTGTTAATTTACCGCAGCATCTAGTGAGTTAGCCAAAAATGCATGAATAAGCATGCAAAACCAGGTTCTCTGCTTCGCAAAACTTAACTAAGGCAAGTCTTGTTTAAATACTATACTCGTTCATGCTAAATCGGCCTAGTCCATTTGTGCTAGATACATGTCAGGGAAAATTACCTACACTGGCCTTGTATCAATATAAAAGCAATTATAAAAATGTTCAAAACCAAAACTGTAAATGGGGACGATCAAGGGTTAAACGAATTATATGCAAGCTCTGGCATAGCGTTGCCTGAAGTTCGACGCAAAGGGCGCGAACAGCAGACAGTAACGCTTGAGTTTGATAAGACACAAATATTTGTTGTACCAAAAGGAGTTGCAAAATTACGTATCTTGGCGATTGGCGCTTCTGGTGGGTCCGGCAACGGATTTGGGGTGCTATTAGGAAACGGCGGAGAGGGAGGCACCGCCGTTTCCAATATTGTTGTTACACAACAAGAATCATTAGAAGTGTTTGTCGGTCAAAAAGGTGGCGATGGCGAGCAAGTCAATGGTGGTGCAGGCGGTAAATCAGTAAAGGGGTTTGAAGGTGGTAATGCGGCAGCAGGCCGTGCTGGCGGCGGCGGCGGTGGTGGCGGTGCCAGCGGCGTAATGCGGGTCATCAGCGAAGAAGTCTTAGTGGTTGCTGGCGGTGGCGGTGGCGGGAGTGGTGTT
>CAZOBR010000158.1:0-4638 GCA_964578035.1 uncultured Gammaproteobacteria bacterium | reverse complement strand
GTTTAACCAAGAAATGTTAGAAGAAGATAAGGTCGAATCGCAGCGAAGCTACTTTGGTAAATATGCAATTGCGGCTAGCTTTGCCGCTGCATTATTTGTCGCAGGCTTCTTTATGAGTAACCAATTTAGTTTAAATAGCCAAATTGATGAAGATTATAAATCTATGTTGTCTGCGGTTGTTGAACATATGAATGAAAGTCCGTTCACGCCTGTATGGGATTCAGAACGTGCAAACAATACGGTGAATACTCTATTGGCCAGTTATGACGGCAAAATGCAGTTTAAACAACTTGAGAACCTTCAATTCGGCCGTATTTGCCCAATGGGGAAATACCGTGGCTTGCACGCTAATATGCAAACTGAAAATGGCCAAGTGACCTTTGCCTATATAAAAGGTGACTCGGTCGGTGATTTATTAAACACAGGGTATGAAGGCTTTATTAGTCGTATCAAACCAGTGCGCGGCGGTACACTTGTGATTATGAGCCGCAATAGTAAATCTCTAGAGCAAGCTGATCGTGAGCTTGAAGAAGCGATGTATTGGGATATCTAAGTATTGAAAATGTAAGTATTGTATATCTTTCGACGTATTAAGCGCCCACTACCAAAACAAAAAAGCCGCAATGTCACTACCATTGCGGCTTTTTTGTTTTTAAGTTTTACCCTTAAAACTTATGGCGCTTCACGTACTTGAATCGCAGTCTCAATTGCTTGTCCTTGTTCAGTAATCAGACGAATCGTTGCTGATTCACCAAGTGCGAGTGGTTGAACAGGGCGCATTAGCATCATATGTTTGCCTAGGGGTTCGAGCGTCACGCGGCTATTTGCGGGTACCACTAAGGCATCCATGTGTTGCATCTTTGCCAAGCCATCTTCAATCACTGTATTGTGAATCATCGTCATTGCGAATTGTGGGCTTTGAGAATCAACAATACGTAAATCTTGGTCGCTATTGTTAACGAGCTCAAAGTAGGCTGCCATCGTTGAAGCTGCAGGCGGCGCAGGTCGAATCCAGGCGTTCTGAATATTGACTGTGCCATTTAGGTTTTGAACGTCGTCTATCGTGTTATTTGATTGCTTTTGTTTTGAGCTTTGTGTTGTAGGCGCAGACCTTTGTTGAATGTCGCCAGTATAATTTGCCAGATTGATTAGGTCGTTTGTGATAGTGCTTTGTTTATGTGGGGCGGTAATCGCGCCAGCCCAACCACCCTCTGGGTTAATCAAAATGAGTGATGCGCTGTGATCAACATCATAACGACCATTTTTGTCAGCTTCTTTGGCAAAAAATAACACGCCTACTTGTTTTGCAAATGTTTCAGTCGTGCTTTTATCGGCGGTAACACCAATAAATTGATCATCAAAAAAAGGTACGTATTTCGCAAGTTGCTCGGGTGTATCACGTTCAGGGTCAACTGAGACCATAACCACTTGGTAGTTTTGCCAAGCGCCTTTGCTACTTAACTCACGTTTTACGTTTTTTAAAACTTGTAGGGTCGTAGGGCAGATATCCGGACAGTTGGTAAAACCGAAAAACAAGATACTCCACTTATTTTTTAAAAAATCATGGCCTGTAGCTGTGCCTAAGTGCGTGTTAAATACAGGTATACTAATATCGCGCGCGTTTGGCAATAGAATTAATTTTTCAAACTTGGGGGGCGCGTTAGTTTTAACGCCGCCAGTTTGAATAAAAAAACCAATCGCAATGGCAGCAATTGCTACTGCGATAAATAAGGCAGTATTGCTGCCAGTAAACTTGCTCATATCGTGCGTTTAAAATATGTCTATGTTCGTTGTTGTCGTTGTCGGTTCTCTAGAGTGTCTCTACTAGCAAGGTGCTACCATCGACACCAATCACTTTTACTTGTGTGCCGACAGCAGCATCAGTTCCAGAGACTTTCCACAAGCTGTCGTCTATTCTTACTTTACCAACGCCATTTTGAATGGCTTCAGATAAGGCAATCGTTCTGCCCACATACTGCTGGTTGCGTTGATTTAACTGTGGTTGATCTGTCTCAGTGTCGACTCGTGCAAAGCGTTTCCAGAGTATCAACGACACCACACAAAAGATCGCAAATAACGTGTATTGAATCGCCCAGCTCAATGTTGGCACTAAAAACGCAATAAACGCTGATGTGGCCGCCGCTATACTTAACCACAAAAAGAATGCACCAGGCGCCAATATTTCAATCCCAAGCAGTACACAGGCTAAAACAAGCCAGTGCCAAAAGGTAGGGTTTACTAACATGTCTATCATATTCGTTTCCGTTAAGAATTATTGTTTTGTGTCGTCTTTGGCAAATGCCTCTTTCGCTAATTCACTAATACCACCAATCGCACCGATCACATTTGAAGCTTCAAGCGGCATCAAAATTACTTTTTGATTTTCGGCGCTGCCAATCTCTTTGAGTGCTTGCATGTATTCTTGGGCCACAAAATAGTTAATGGCTTGTACATTGCCTTGACTGATCGCATTCGATACAACACTCGTCGCTTTTGCTTCTGCTTCCGCTTCGCGCTCACGCGCTTCGGCATCTCTATATGCGGCTTCTTTTCGACCTTCTGCATCTAATACTGCTGCGGCTTTCTCGCCTTCGGCGCGTAAGATTTCAGATTGCTTAAAACCTTCTGCTTCAAGAATGTTCGCCCGCTTTTCTCGTTCAGCTTTCATTTGTCGAGCCATGGCTTCGACCAAATCTTGCGGTGGCGCAATATCTTTAATCTCAATTCGAGTTACTTTTAAGCCCCATGGGTTAGTGGCTTCATCAACAACATGTAGTAACGAGGTGTTAATTGTGTCACGTTTGGATAATGATTCGTCTAAATCCATTGAGCCTAATACCGTACGGATATTGGTCATTGTTAAGTTAAGAATCGCCAGTTCTAGTTGATTCACTTCATACGATGCCTTAGCCGCATCAATAACCTGAAAAAATACCACGCCATCAACCCGAACAACGGCATTGTCGCGAGTAATCACTTCTTGTGACATTACATCGAGCACGCGTTCCATCATGTTCTGTTTGTGTCCAATACGGTCAAAGATTGGAATAATGAATGATAAACCAGGGCGTAGCGTTTTGGTGTAGCGACCAAAACGTTCCACTGTGTATTCAAAACCTTGTGGCACCATTACAACGGTGGATTTTACGATAATAAAGGCTAAAAGTACGAGAGCGCCTATAGCAAATGGTTCCATGATTTTTCCTTGTCTGTTAGTTTATGTCAGCTAAGTATAAAGTGGCTTAGCGCGTAATCAAAATGTGGCAGAGTGGTATTTGAAACTTGAACGCTTAAAACAAGTGGTTGTGTGCCGAGAGTTAATTTGGTTTTCTGCAAAAGAAGGTACCCTTAACCATGCCACTCTTTATAATATGGGGCTATTTGTTGTTTAATCAAGTTAGCTTTGTTTATGTCAGTAATCACACAGTTGCCTATGGCACTTATCAAAGGGCTTAAATGTTAGAAAAAGTAGATTGGCAAAATGAGTTGGCAAACTTGGCCTATGCGCAAGCAAAACCGTCTATTAGTGGTTTGATAAAAGCTCATGCAGAAGACTTTTGTGTTACTGAGGTGATGGATGTGGAGCTTGCTGGTTCCGGTGAGCATGTTTGGTTGAGAGTCCGCAAGCAAGAATGTAATACTGATCAAGTTGCAAAAGCGCTTGCTCGTTTCGCCAGTGTCTCGTATCGCGATGTAGGCTATTCTGGGATGAAAGATTACTTTGCGGTTACCGAACAATGGTTCAGTGTGTGGCGTCCTAAAGGTAAGCCTTTGAACTGGGATGAGTTTAACCATCAGGGCGTACAGATATTAGAGTATGGGCATCACTTTCGAAAACTTAAGCGAGGTATGCATCATGCAAACCGTTTTGAAATAACTATTCGTCACTTAAAGAGCCTTGCTCAGGGTAGTCAAAATATTAAAAACGAGCTCAACGCGCGCTGTTTAAAAATTTCAGAACAAGGCGTGCCAAACTACTACGGCGCACAGCGTTTTGGGCGCCAAGCAGGCAATTTAAACAAAGCGCGCACTATGATGGTAGAGGGACAACGCATAAAAGACCGTGGTTTACGTGGTTTGCTTTTATCCAGTGCGCGCGCTTGGCTGTTTAATGTTGTTGTATCTGAACGCGTAAAAGCTAATACTTGGCTGCAGTTGTTAGCGGGTGAGCCGGCTAATTTGAGCAATAGTAATAGTGTGTTTATTAGTAGTGAAACTGGATATGAGCAAGATCAACAGCAGCGGTTATCTAATTTTGACATTCACCCAACGGGGCCTTTATGGGGGCGAGGCGTTGATAAGTTGATGAACCAAGAAAATCAAATAACAAAAATAGAAAATGAGTCTTTGTCTAAATATTCAGAGTTTTGTGTCGGTTTAGAAAAAGCTGGCTTAGAATACCAGCGTCGTGCACTACGTATGCGGCCCAATAATTTTCAGTGGCAGATCAATAGTGATCAACTGAGTTTACGTTTTGAGCTAGGCAAAGGACAGTTTGCCACCTCGGTGCTTAGAGAAATTGTGTGTGAAGAGCTCAATAAAAGTGCGTCGGTTGAGAATTGAGATGCAGAGTTTAAGACAAGGTTTAAGACAAGGTTTAAGACAAGGTTTAAGACAAGGTTTAAGACAAGGTTTAAG
>CAZOBR010000157.1:0-4710 GCA_964578035.1 uncultured Gammaproteobacteria bacterium | reverse complement strand
CTTGACCTTCTCTGAATAAATCCGGCAGGATGCCAGTGTACTGAATGGTCACATCGTGTTCGCAATCCGTGACAACGAAGCGTTGGGTAATGCCGCCATCTAATCGTTGCACGCTGCCTTTTTTAACAATACCTGCAATGCGGTAGCTTTGTTCAGACTCAAATTCACCATTATGTATTTGTGTTGGCGTGCGAAAGTAATCAATGCTGCTATCAACCGCCATGAGCCCTAGAACCGTGGTCGCACTTACGCCAACAAGAATTAAGCTAACAACAATAAAGCGTTTTTTTTGAGTAGGGCTCATGATTTGTTTAACGTATTCTCACGTTTAATTTGCCGTGCAATATCGGCACGAATTTTAGCATTGTTCAGTTTAGATGAGATAAAGATCCATAGAATTACAGCAAAGCTTAAACCCCAAGAAGTCCAAACATGAAAAGCGTATCCGCCCATATGGAAAAACTCGGCCCAGTTCATTAAGAGTCCCCTCTGTTTTGACTTGCTAGTATCAACTCTTTGACCCAGCGGCTGTTGCGCTCGTTGTTGAGCACCATGTTTTGCGCTCGTAAAAACAAAGCGTAACCATAGAAAAAAGTGAAGCCCAAGGCCATTAATAATAAGGGTGTCAACATGCTTGGCGGCATTGCAGGTCCACCTTCGCGAAACACCGTTGCGCCTTGATGCAAACTGCTCCACCATTCAACGGAGTAATGAATGATGGGCACAATTACTACACCAACTACCGACAATAAAGCTACAGCTCGCTCAGCCGTACGGCGATCTTCGAATGCGTAGTACAAGGCCATTACGCCGAAATACAAAAATAATAAGATCAGTTCAGAAGTGAGTCGGGCATCCCAAACCCACCACGTGCCCCAGATTGGCTTACCCCAAATAGACCCAGTTGTTAGTGCGAGTGCGGTGAACGCTGCGCCAATAGGCGCAGAGCAAATTGCGACCACAAATGCCATTTTCATGCGCCAGATCAGTCCAATAGCGCCGGCACAAGCCATCACCACATAAATAAATAGCGATAACCAAGCAGATGGCACATGCACAAAAATAATACGGTAGCTGTCGCCTTGCTGGTAATCCGCAGGCGCGATAAATAGTCCGAGATAGCTACCAGCAAGTGTCAAACTCAAAAACAGTAGGCCAAAAACAGGTGTAACATAACGACTAATTGTATAGAACTCACGCGGCGATCCTAAGCGATGATACGTGCGCGATAAAAAATTCCAAATAATGGTCAGCGGGTTCACAGTTTAAAATAACAAAATTCAGTTAACAGTTAAGCGCAGCGCACCAGCTATAGCAAATGGCGCTAAAGTCAAAGATAAAACGAGTATTGCTGCTAATGCATATACCTGACTAATTATGCCTACGCCTTGCGAGAATTGTGTCAGCATGCCAGCACCAAAAATAATAATTGGTATGTACAATGGCAAAATAATGATCGCAATTAATACGCCACCACGCTGCAGACTAACGGTTAATGCTGCGCCAATTGCGCCGATCAGCGTTAAGCTTGGCGTGCCTAATAACAGGCTGAGCGATAATACCCAAATTTGTTCCGTAGGCATACCAAATACCAAGCAAAGTAGTGGTGAGAACACGCTGAGCATCAAGCCGGTAGCGGACCAGTGTGCGAGTGTTTTACCCAGCATTGCCAATGATAAAGAGCGTGGCTGAATAAGCCATTGCTCTAAGGTACCGTCATGATAATCAGCGCGGAACATGCTCTCTAAACTTAATAAGGTAGCCAGTACAGCCGATACCCAGATAACACCACTGCCAATTTTACTTAATAGGCTATTTTCCGCCGCCAAGCTGAACGGGAACAATAGGGCAATGATCACAAAAAAGCACAATGGTTGAACCAAGGAACTGGTGTTACGAAACATCAATTGCCACTCGCGCGCGAAGAATAAAGTAAACGTATTATTCATTAGGCCAGTCATTACTCAGAGCCTGCTGGTGAATCTGGCAAAGCAATGGTTGCTAAATACGGCGCAAGAGTCGTTTGTTCTAATGACAGGTGATGGGTAAGAACAATAATGCCACCTTGCTCAAGATGTTTAACGCATAGGTTTTCAATTAGTAATCGGCCATTAGTGTCAATGCCAGTAAACGGTTCATCTAAAATCCATAAGGCGTAGTCTTTAAGTAAACAACGGGCAAAGGCTAAACGGCGACGCTGGCCAAAAGAAAGCTGTTGAGCGGCTAGGTCTGCTTTGTTGAGTATGCCCATTTTTAGCAAGCAATCATCGAGCTTGTCTTCATCGCGCTCGCCTAGCAGGCGTTGGTAAAAGCGCAAATTTTCAATTGCACTTAATTCGTTTTTTAAAGCATCTTTGTGAGCTAGATATAAACGGTCTGACGTATATGGTTCAGACCTTTCAACACGTAAGTCGTTCCACCTTATTTCTCCTGAGTCAGGTCTGTTGATGCCGCATAATATCCGTAAAAGGCTGGTTTTACCGCTCCCATTTGCTCCTGTTAGGTGCAGACATTCTCCGCTGTGTGCACTTAAGCTCAAATCACTGAACAACGTGGTCTCACCGCGAACACAGGCTGCGTTGTGGACTGACAAACAGTTGCTAGACGTCATTGTGAATGTGTTCAGAGAGTTGAGTTTTGCAAAAACATGAGTTTATCAATACCATGTCACGCTTGCACTTGTTTATTAGAGTCTAATATTGTTTGATTGTTGATTTAATGGTCAACACAAAATACTAAGCCGAGGATATTTATGAATTTTGATCGCTATAAAGTGGATGGAACAGATACCGTTGACGTGTCTAACTTTGCAACAGTTGACAATGGTGGCGTTAATGATGACGATTTAAAAGATTTACGTAATGAACTTTGGGAAGAACTCGGCGAGTTACAACAAAAGCTTTATGCGGAGTCTAAACAATCACTATTGATTGTGTTGCAAGCAATGGACGCGGCCGGCAAGGACAGCACCATTGACAAACTTACCAGTACATTGAACGCACAAGGTTGTCGAGTCACCAGCTTTAAGAAACCAAGCAAAGAAGAAATGGCTCATGATTTTCTATGGCGAGTGCATAAAGTAGCGCCATTAGCCGGTAATATTGCGATTTTTAATCGATCACACTATGAAGACGTTTTGATTGTAAAAGTGCATGGTTGGGCCAGCGACGAAACAATTGATCAACGCTATCAACACATTAATAATTTTGAGTCATTGCTGGCAAGCAGAGGTACCAAAGTCATCAAGTTTATGTTGAATATTTCACCTGAATATCAGTTAAGCCGTTTTAAGCGTCGTTTAGATAACCCAGGCAAGAATTGGAAATTTAACCCGGGTGACTTAGCCGAACGTGCCCTATGGCCTGATTATATGAAAGCCTTTGGTACTGCGTTATCACGGTGTTCGAGTGAGGCGGCCCCTTGGTATGTGGTGCCCGCGGAGAATCGTCGATTTCGTGATGTGATGATTGCTTCGATAGTGATTGATACACTCAAAGAAATGTCTCCTAAATACCCAGAGCCAGAGTACGATACGTCACTTTATACCAGCGACCAAATTAAATAGGCCAACAAGCAGGCAGTTGTTTACAGGCTAGATATTCCCATTTGTCTTAAGCTTTGTACGGCGTCTTTATTGCCTTGCTTGGCAGCTCGTTGAAACCATTCAATTGCCGAGCGCCGGTTTATTGTTACGCCTCGGCCACGTCGATACGCATCACCTAAATTATATTGCGCTTCAGGAAAACCTTGCTCTGCTGCGCTTCTGAACCAAAAAACCGCCTCTTTGAGGTCGCGAGGGAGCGCAATGCCACTCTCGTACAAGGATCCAAGGTTCACCTGCGCCCAGCTTCGGCCTTCGTCAGCAAACTTGGTAATAGCTGGCAGTGCATTGCGAATAATGTTTATGCCCTCTGAACGGTTTCGAGTAGTGCCTCTGCCATAGAATGCCATGATTCCGAGTTTGAACTGAGCTCGTGCTATTCCTTTATCGGCTAAAGGTTGCAATAAGGCGATTGCATCCGCGTAGCGTTTGTCATCATAAGCTTGAAGGCCTTGTTTTAGATACTCGTTATCAAAAGCGGCCTGTTCACTGGCTTCTTTTGCGGGTGTTTTGCTGGTAGACGGTCTTACAACGGGTTCGGTTGTGGTCTCGCCAGCGACAGTTTCATTTGCTTTAAGATTATTGTTGCTAGCTTGTTGCGCAGCAGCGTTTGACACCTGCAACTTTGCCCTAATGTTTTTTGCTGTTTTAATGGTATTTTGTGTTCGCTCGATTTGTGGATGTTTAGGGTCAATAACACTTACAGTGGCAACATGGGCTACTGCCTCATCGTAATTGCCAAGTTTGACTTGTTCAGTCGCTCTATTGATAAAAATATCGGCAATGTTTTGAACCCCAGTTTGCGCGACTTCATTTTGTTCATCAATTTGTAAAACTTGCTGATAGAAATACAAAGCGTTTACTCTAGCCGGTAACAGTAAATTGTTATTGGAGAATGCGTTATCTGCTTTTGCTAGCAGTTCTGCGGTTCTGAGGGCTGTTTTGTAGTGTGCAATTGCTTGTTCTAATTCTTGATGTTCTGCTGACGTATTGTCTATAACTGCTAACTTAGATAAAACATTGTTCGCAAGATTAATATTACTGTCTTTGATTGCAATATAGCCTGATTCAAGAAAACGGCCGCGTATGTACTCTATACCACGACGAGC
>CAZOBR010000156.1:0-4798 GCA_964578035.1 uncultured Gammaproteobacteria bacterium | reverse complement strand
CAAACCTTTTTTTATTTTAAACCGCAATGTCATTTCCTCTTAGAGTTACTTCTAAGTCATAATTTTGAGTGCGTTTGCTAGCCAATCAAACTTTATTGTTGGTGCGCGCGTATTATACGACTTTGGGTAATACGAGCAAGGTATATGTCATGCGTTTCGCGCCCAAGTTGATAAATTATAGGCAGCTCATGTGGTAATTTGATGAGTACTAGCGAAGTTGCTTTATGATAAGCTGCAAATCCATAGTTTAATGTCATCACAGAGCTCATTTTTAGCTAAAAAATAGCTCATTTAAGAATGACTGTAATTTGATAATCCAATAAATATTTGACTGGGGTCATTATGAATTTCGAGAAAGTTGTCTTCGCATTTTTTATTATTCTTGCGCTTTCACTTAACTTTGGCTTTTTCCTTGGCGAGATCAGCGACCCTACTCACCACCATCCTTATGAATTATTTGCCGCATTAGTAGTCAGCCTAATTTGCACGGTGATGAAATTTGGAGACCGCACGCATTTTGGTTCCACGGTATTGGCGTCTAGTTTGGTCGCTGATCTGCAATTAATTGCTGCCGCTATCGTCTGGGGTGCTTCAACGCAAACTGGTGCTGGTGTACCAGATGGCAACACAATGGCCAGCATTACATCATTAGCTGGTGGTGCTTTGGTTGCCAATCTACTATCAGTAGTTTTATTGATTATTGAAACCTCACAGATTCGGAAATAATCACTGCTTAGAATTTTGTCCGTCGTTTTAGACAATCGTTCGCCAATCAATGTCTGATATATTTTTTCTGGTATTACGCCGTTTTCGAACGCCGTTGATTATATTAATCAGCGTATACGCAGTTGCGTCTTTTGGGATGACCTTAATTCCCGGCATCACACCTGATGGTGAAGTGTGGCACATGAGTTTTTTTCATGCCTTTTACTTTGTCAGTTTTATGGGCACAACCATTGGTTTTGGTGAAATACCGTATGAGTTTAGCGATGCGCAACGCGCTTGGGTTCTGGTGTGCATTTATACGTCTGTAATCTCATGGTTGTACGCGATTGGTAACTTATTAACGCTGTTGCAAGATGAGACATTTCAACGAGCAGTCTCGCACAGAGTCTTCCAGCGCAGCATTGAACGCATATCACTGCCCTTCTACATTATTTGTGGCTACGGTGAAACCGGCCGAATTATAAATCGCGGACTCGCTGAATTTGGTATGCAAACGGTGATTATTGACCAAGATCACAACAGCACAAGCAGTCTAGAGTTAGAAGACTTATCAATTCCTTCGATTGTGCTCAATGCAGATATTACTGAACCCAGCAACCTCACGTCTGCTGGCATCAATCACCCAAATTGCCAAGGCGTAATTGCGGTTACAAACCACGATCATACAAATCTTCAAATTGCAGTTGCGAGCAAATTAGTTAACCCCAAAATACCGGTTATTTGCCGCTCAGAAATTCAGGATGAAGCCGACAATATGGCATCATTTGGCACCAACGCAATCATTAACCCATATCAAACATTTGCGCAGCGTTTGTCTTTGTTGATGCGTAATCCTTCTTTGCATCGGATTCAAAATTGGTTTATCAACCAACATAGCATTGAACACATAAGCGGCAATATTGCCGAACAAGGATTGCCGAAAGGCCGATGGATTATTTGTGGTTATGGCCGCTTAGGTAAGGCCATTCAAAGTGAATTAGCCAATGACAACATAGAAATCATTATTATTGACCCAAACCCTGATAACCACGATGCGCCAGACAACATCATTGCAGGCCGCGGTACCGAAGCACAAACTCTGCATGAAGCCGGTGTGATGGATGCCACGGTGATTATTGCTGCCAGTGATGATGATGCCAACAATTTATCCGTGTTAATTACCGCTAAACAATTAAATAAAAACATCACGACGATTGCCCGCGTGAGCAAAGAAGCAAACCACGTATTATTTGAACATGCAAACTGTGATTATATTTTGCGCCGCAGCCAAGTTGTCGCAAATGAAACATTAACCGTTATATCGCGGCCTTTAGTGACAAAGTTCATCAAGTTTTCCGGCACCTTGAGTGACGATGAAATACAAGACTTGATTGATCAAATATGCACGCTGACCAAAAATACAGATCCGATAACATGGCGCTTAATCGTTAATGAAGACAACGCGCCTGCCCTTGTGCGTTTTATCAATCAAGACCGGTCACTAACGGTAGCCAATATAAGTCGCAGTCAACGACTGGTAAGATCACGTTGTATCCCTTTATTATTGCAGCGAGGCTCTATCACAAATTTATTACCAAACCCTGATATGTTGCTTGAAATTGGCGATGAAATTTTGTTTTGTGGCCGCCGTAATTCACCCATCTTAGCTCAGCAACTTGCCAATAATATTGAACTGGTCGATAGCTTAGTAAATAACAACCCACACCATATCCCACTATTGCGTTGGCTTTCACGCCGCCAAAACGGTTAAACAACAATAAAAATATCAATGCAAAAACTAGACGATCTCTTTAATCAATTAAACCAAGTTATACTCGGCAACCCACTCGCCACTAAACTATCCGTTGTTTGCTTATTAGCGCGCGGTCATTTATTAATTGAAGATATTCCCGGCGTTGGCAAAACCACCTTGTCTCACGCATTAGCAGACCTCTTCGGTTTACCGTTTAAGCGTGTTCAATTTACCAGCGATTTACTACCGACAGACATTATTGGCATGACCATTTTTGATATGGACAGTAAAAAATTCCATTTCAAAAAAGGCCCATTGTTTACGTCGATATTACTCGCTGATGAAATCAACCGTGCGACGCCAAAAACGCAAAGTGCGTTATTGCAGGCAATGGAAGAACAACAGGTTTCAGTCGAAGGCAAACAGATTAACTTAAGTGAACCTTTTTTTGTGATTGCAACACAAAACCCTTTAGAGCAAAGCGGCACTTTCCCTTTGCCTGAGTCTCAGCTAGATCGTTTTTTAATGCGTATTTCATTAGGCTATCCGAGCGCGGATTTTGAAAAGCAGTTGCTTGCTCGCAATGGACATAAAACAAACAGGCAAAAACACAAGCCAGAAGCAGTATTCACGAACCAAGAGATTCAGCAATTAATCAGCGCAGTTGATCAAATACACGTTAGTGACGCAATTGTTGAGTATCTGCAAAATTTACTGGCGCAGACTCGCAGCAGTGGCAAATTTGTTAATGGCCTATCGCCTCGTGCAGGTTTGCAATGGTTACAAGCCGCAAAAGCGTTAGCCTTAATAGAGCAACGAGATGCGGTTCTGCCTGAAGATATTAAAGTGCTCGCCCCACATACCGCCGCACACCGATTACATTGCAGTGACGGCTCAGACTCACTAGCTGAACTGGCAAACATTATAGCCAGTACCGAAATCCTATAATTAGTGCGTCGTCAATTTTGCTCTATTAATAATGTGCGGTAAACCGACCCCTTAATTCCTGATGAGTTCCGACAAGAACGCGAACAATCAAAGCTCACAACACGACGCTGACTACCATGTTGGACGTCGACAACTTTATATACTGCCAACTCGAATTGGCTGGTACTACGCGTTGATCTTAATTGCTTTATTTGGCATCGCGGTGAAGTTTGATAACCAAGCCGCTTTTATGATGCTGTTTATCTTAATTTCGGTCAGCCTAATAGCGATGGTTTACACACACAACAACGTGATTGGCCTGAGTATTAATGTGCAAACGAGCAAATCAGTTTTTGTTGGCGACACTGCAACCTTTCCAGTGCATTTATACAACAACAGCAACAAAGACCGATATGCCGTATGGCTCGCCTGTGGTGGTTTTACACAGTTGAATAATTTGCGTGCTGGAGAACAAGCAAAAATTGATTTACGACTGCCATCTGTGCAGCGTGGGTATCTAAACTGTGAACCAATTAGTCTTACATCGCAGTTTCCGATTGGTGTGTTCTTTTGTTGGACCAAACAGTTTCACTCACTGCAACGCTGTTTGGTATACCCACAACCACTGGATTTAGTACCATTACAAGCGCAAGATATTCAACAAGGCAAGCAACAAAGCCAACCGAACATCACTAGTGGTGGAGAAGATTACAGTGGCATGAAGAGTTATCAACCTGGTGACCGTTTGCGTGATATCCATTGGCCTTCACTAGCAAAAACACAAAAGCTCGTTTCAATACAGCATGAAAACCAAAACAGTAGTTCGGTAAACCTAAGCTGGTTTTCACTGCCCAAACATCTGACCACCGAAGACAAATTGAGCCAGTTGTGTCACTGGGTGATTAATGCTGAACAAATGGCTCAGCGTTACCAGCTAGAAATGCCAAACCACACAATCGAATACAATAACGGTCTCACTCATTACCACCAATGTTTGAGTACGTTGGCGCTGTGGTCGGAAACGGAAAGATCAGAAGCAAAAGAGGCAGAAGTTTAAAATGCTGCGTTTCGTGCTGAGAAAACTCAACATCAACCTGCCGCCGATGCCAACATCGCCGCCCTTGCATGAACCTGATCGAATTACGCTTCTGCAATTAGCAGCCATTATTTCACTAGCGGTAGCTACTCATTTCAGTATTGCCAACCCGCTTGTGGGCTTGTTTGCATTAGTCGTATTTGTGCTTAAAGTTACGATTGTCTGGCAGTCTAAACCGGCGCCACCGCGTTGGGTAATGGCGGTTTTAACGGTGGCGAGTCTTGGCGTTATTTTGTTTTTTTATGGCGGCTGGAATGGCCAAACCGCTGGCATTAGTTTTTTAGTGCTTTTGGGAACACTGAAATTTATGGAGTCTC
>CAZOBR010000155.1:0-4855 GCA_964578035.1 uncultured Gammaproteobacteria bacterium | reverse complement strand
CCTTAGACGATGGCGCGGCACGTGTGTTGCAACAATCTGGTAGTAGTTTGCTGCCAGTTGGCGTTAGCTCGGTGAATGGTGAATTTGCGCGGGGTGAACTAATTAGCTGTATTGATCCAAACGGCAAGGAGATTGCTCGCGGCTTAAGCAACTATAGTTCTGTCGAGCTTACAAAGATTGCCGGGTGCAGCAGTGATCAAATAGCGGGTTTATTAGGCTATGGTGGCGATGACGAGTTGATTCACCGTGATAATTTAGTTCTTATTAAACGTTAGTTTGATTGGGCGTTCCTGGTAGTAAACACGGGTAGTAAACATCAAGCATTGAATTGATGGCAATAAAAAAGGACTCGCAGAGAGTCCTTTTCAGTAAAAGATAGGGCTTTGAACCTAAATTAGGCAGCCATTTCTTTTACACGTTTGTTCAAACGGCTTTTTAAGCGTGCAGCACGATTTTTGTGGTGCAGACCTTTAGCGGTAGCCTTATCAATTTTAGAAACCGATGCGTCGTATGCAGTTTTAGCAGCAGCTTGATCGCCTGCCTCAATTGCCGCATCTAACTTTTTGATTGCGGTACGAACGGCCGACCGTTGCGAATGGTTACGCAAACGACGAACTGAATTTTGCTTTGCGCGTTTACGCGCTTGTGGGGAATTTGCCACTTTTATTTACCTCGTAAAATCGAAACGGGAATATGCAGATTTCATCAAAAATTGTCAAGAGAATAGTGCCTAAATATGGGTGTTTTACAATTATTGTGTAAATGCCTGACTTTACATGGCTTATTTGTACGTTTTAGCGTCTAGATGCCCTTATAATTAGCAAGTAAACAAATGCTCTTAAAATAAACCTGTTAAAAATGGGCTCAACTGGTGCTCTACATTTAATGTCTAAAAAACTGCTCAAGTCCACTGCAATTGTAAGTGCTATGACTCTGATTTCTCGAGTTAGCGGCTTGGTGCGTGATGTGGTGATGGCGAATGTTTTAGGTCCGAGCGCCTTAGCGGATGCCTTTTTTGTAGCATTTCGTATCCCGAATTTTTTACGCCGTATTTTTGGCGAAGGTGCATTTTCACAAGCATTTGTGCCTGTTTTTAGTGAATTAACTGAAAATAATACCGATGAGGCCAAACGTTTTGTTAATGCCACTGCCGGTATGCTGGCTTTAATTACCTTTGTGTTAACCGTATTAGGCGTTATTTTCGCGCCATTTATTGTGCGTTTATTTGCGCCTGGTTTTCTAGACGATCCGCAAAAATTTGCCATTACCGTTGATGCATTGCGGTTCATGTTCCCCTATTTATTTTGTATATCGTTAGTTGCGATGTCTGCGGGGGTGCTTAATACGCTCAATCGCTTTGCCGTGCCTGCGGTGACACCGGTTCTGTTAAATGTCTGTTTGATTATAGCAATGTGGGTATTAGTGCCGTTTTTAGATAATGCGGCGCAGGCATTGGCCGTCGGTGTTCTGGTTGCAGGCTTTGTGCAACTCGGCTTTCAAATACCCAGTTTGCTTAAAGAGGGCTATTTTCCTAAGCCCACCATTGATAAAAATAATCAAGCCATGCGCAAAGTGTTTGGCTTGATGTTACCCGCTGTTTTTTCGGTATCGGTCGCGCAGATTAATACTTTAGTAAATACCTTTTTAGCCTCATTTTTAGTGACAGGCAGTGTGTCGTGGTTGTATTTCTCTGATCGCTTAATGGAGTTTCCGGTTGGTGTGTTCGGGATTGCGTTGGCAACCGTGGTGCTGCCGAGCTTATCGAAAGAATATACGGTTGGCACTGCAGCCAGTTTTTCGTCAATGATGGATTGGGCATTACGCTGGGTCACGATTATTGCCGTGCCAGCCACATTGGCGTTATATATTTTAGCCACCCCGCTGTTAACCACAATTTTTCAGTACAACGCGTTTAGCACAGAAGATGTATTGATGTCTGCCTCAGCGCTTAAAGCCTTTGCGTTAGGGGTGTGCGGCTTTATTTTTGTAAAAGTATTAGCACCTGGTTTTTTTGCTCAACAAGACACCGTTACCCCGATGCGAGTCGCCGTTGTCTCTGTGCTGGTAAATGTGGTTATGAGCATTGTGTTAGTCAAAACGATGGCACATACCGGCTTAGCATTGGCAATATCGATTGCGGCGTGGGTAAATGCCGGCTTGCTATTTATCATGCTACTAAAACGCAACATCTATCAACCTGAACAGGGTTGGCTCTGGTTTTTGTTACGAGTCGCCATTTCGGTTGCGGCAATGAGTTTGTGCTTGATTTATTTAGACCAGCCCGCGCAAGTGTGGTTTGAGCAAGGACTATGGCAACGGGTTGTTTGGTTGAGTCTGATGGTTGGCGCTGGTGCGACTGCCTACTTCGCGACATTGTTGATTCTTGGGGTTAGACCACAGCAGTTGTTGTTAAAGCCTACGATTACCAGTGCTAAAGAGTGATATTGTTTGCGCCTATGCAAACAGGTTTCTAAGCGGTTTGTTGAAATGAATGTTGAAATTGGCCGGCGCGACAAGCTATTTACCTTAGACGAAGCCACTGCTCTGTTTCCGTTAGTGCAGTCTTTAACCCAACAGCACCAGCATGAATTGCAGCCAATACAGGCGCGCTTAACTAAAATGCTGTCTAATGATCCAAGGCGTACTGTGTTCGAGCAACAGTATCAAACGCTGGTTTCTACTTGGAAGAACAAAGTTGAGCTATTAGGTGCTCAGGTTTGCGGTTTGTGGGTAGTGGAGTTTGATGTTGGTGATGGCGCTATATGCTGGCGACACCCGGAGCTGTCATTACACTATTTTCGTCCGGCTGGTGCGGTATTTTCTGAACGAGTTGTGTTACAAGAATATATCGACGCGCACGATCCTGATTGGGGTAGATAATCTAAATCATGCTGTTTTATTGACTAGGCGAGAACGCTAAGCACTTAGGTTTTCTGATCGGCTAACGTTATACTGTTGGCACTAGACATTATTAGCGCGCGTTATTACTTCGACAAACACTATGCAATTGATTCGTGGAATTGACCAATTAAGCAATCAGCACCGCCCTAGTGTGGTCTCGATTGGTAATTACGATGGTGTGCATTTAGGCCATCAATATGTGATTAAAACCCTATTGGCGCAAAGCCAAGCGTTAAATGCAGCCGCCACGGTTATTACATTTGATCCGTTAGCAAAAGAATTTTTTCAGCCGAATTCGGTTGCGCGTTTGAGCACAGTAGAAGAACGTGCGCAATGGTTGTTTGACTTGGGCGTAGATCAAGTTTTGTGTGTTGAGTTTAACGCTGATTTTGCTGCTACTTCCCCTGATGCATTTATTGAGGATGTGCTGGTTAAAGGTTTAGGTGCTAAATACGTTTGTGTGGGTGATGACTTTCGTTTTGGCAAAGGCCGTGCAGGAGACTTTACGTTACTGCAGAGTGCGGGTAAACAGCATGGCTTTGAGGTTAGCGCACACCAAACCTTTGAGCTAGAAGGTGAGCGTGTGAGCAGTGGTCGTGTTCGAGCCGCCTTGCAACATAGTGACTTTCAGTTGGCCGCAGATTTGCTTGGTCGAATTTACAGTATCAGTGGACAGGTTGCGATGGGGCAGCAGCTAGGGCGAACTTTGGATTTTCCGACTGCGAACATTCCGCTGGTCGACCGTGTGCTTGCGGTAAATGGCGTGTTTGCGGTTGTTGCAGTATTAGAGTCAGGTGAACGTGTGAAAGGTGTTGCGAATATTGGAAATCGCCCAACAGTGGATGGCAAAGAGCAGCGTTTGGAAGTGCACTTGTTTGATTTTGATCGCGATATTTACGGGCAAAACTTATCAGTAGAGCTGCACAGTAAAATTCGTGATGAAAAAAAGTTTAACTCTCTGGATGAGTTGAAAACACAGATTGCCCAAGATGCCACACAGGCTATAGCTTTTCTACAAAGCTTTTAAGGCGTTTATAAAATTTTTTTAAGAGTTTTTAGCAGAAAGTTCAGTTTTTTTGAGAAATTTGGGCTTTTAGCGGCTACAGACGATTGGTCATTGTGAGTAACTAATTTACACTATCGCATTGAATGAATTAGACCAAAAATTGTATGAGTAACGACAAGCCGGGTAGTCAATACAAAGACACCATCAACTTGCCACAAACAGCCTTCCCGATGAAAGCGGGTTTGCCAAACCGTGAGCCGCAAATTCTTAAAAAGTGGGCTGAGTTAAATACTTACCATCGCTTACAAGAAATGCGCGCTGACGCGCCTGTGTTCGTATTGCACGACGGACCGCCATACGCAAATGGCAATATTCATACAGGCCATGCAATGCAGAAAATTCTCAAAGACTTTATCGTGAAGTCTAAGAATTTGGCGGGTTATCGCGCACCGTATATCCCTGGTTGGGATTGCCATGGTTTACCCATTGAGATTCAAGTTGAGAAAAAGCACGGTAAAGCGGGTCAAAAAATTGATAAAAAAACCTTTCGTCAAAAGTGTCGTGAATACGCTGGCCGACAAGTAGAAGGGCAGAAAAAAGATTTTATTCGCTTAGGCGTACAAGGTGATTGGGAAAATCCTTATTTGACGATGGACTATCAAACTGAGGCAGACACGGTTCGCAGTTTGGCAAAAATTGTGGAGTCGGGACATTTGTATCATGGTTTGATGCCCGTTTATTGGTGCCCAGCGTGTGCCTCAGCACTGGCCGAAGCGGAAGTTGAATATCAAGACAAAGTATCGCCCGCGATTGACGTTGAATTTGCGATTGCCGATACCGCCGATTTTGCCAAGCGTGTTGAGCTTGATGAACATCTTTTAACGTCGCCGTCTGTTGTAATTTGGACCACCACACCGTGGACATTACCCGCCAATGAGGCGGTGTCAT
>CAZOBR010000154.1:0-4977 GCA_964578035.1 uncultured Gammaproteobacteria bacterium | reverse complement strand
CAACTACTCTATCCAGCTGAGCTACGGACGCATTAATCTTTCATTGTTCGTTGAAAGCGACAAATCGTATTGCTTATCTTGGCTGTCACTTACAAACATTTCAGGCGTGATTATATTCGAAACTGCACAATAACGTTACTGAATTGTTTAAAATCTCTCGCTTATGTCTTTATCTGAGAACCCAACAATTCATTTTCCTGACAATCTACCGATTTCGCAGCGGCGTGAGGAGATTGCTGAGTTAATCAAAAACAATCAGGTGGTGATTCTGGCTGGGGAAACAGGCTCGGGTAAGACAACGCAATTACCGAAAATTTGTTTGTCTCTGGGTTATGGTGAGAACGGCTTAATTGGGCATACTCAACCTCGGCGCATTGCGGCTCGAACGGTCGCGGATCGAATTGCAAGTGAGTTGAAATCACCGCTTGGGGATATTGTCGGTTATCAGGTTCGCTTTAAGGATGTCAGCTCTAAAAACACAAAAATCAAATTGATGACCGATGGTGTTTTACTTGCCGAGTTTCAACGTGATCGGCTACTACTACGTTATGAGGTGATCATTATTGATGAGGCGCATGAGCGCAGTCTTAACATTGATTTCCTATTGGGCTTATTAAAACCTTTGTGTAAAAAGCGCCCTGAATTAAAAGTTATTATTACGTCTGCAACGATTGATCTTGATAAATTTGCTGAACACTTCTCATGGGGTGATAAACCAGCGCCCATTATCGAAGTATCTGGGCGTACTTACCCCGTTGAAACGCTTTACCAAGAACCAGAAAATGACAAGCTGGCACTGCCTGAGCTCATTACAAATACGGTCAATGATTTAATTCGCAATGAAGCCAACCACCAATTAAAAAGCAAACACAATGTCAGCGGTGATGTGTTGGTATTTTGCGCAGGCGAACGCGAAATTCGTGATACAGCGCAAGCTTTAAATAAGGCGCAATTGCCCGTTGAAGTATTGCCGTTGTATTCGCGCTTAAGCGTTAAAGAACAAAACCGGGTTTTTCAACCAGCACATCGGTGCAAAGTTGTGTTGGCAACTAATGTGGCTGAAACGTCGATTACCGTGCCGGGCATTGCTTATGTGATTGACCCCGGGGTTGCACGTATTTCACGTTATAGTTTTCGTTCTAAAGTACAACGTTTGCCAATTGAGCGTATATCTCAGGCTAGCGCAAACCAACGCCAAGGGCGATGCGGTCGGGTCGCCAACGGTGTGTGTATTCGCCTTTATTCAGAAGAAGATTTTTTAGCTCGACCAGAGTTCACATCCGCCGAAATACTGCGCAGTAATTTAGCCTCAGTAATTTTAAAAATGCTGCGCTTAGGCGTGAACAACATTCAAGAGTTTGACTTTATAGACGCGCCAGACAATCGGCTGATCAACGATGGTGTGAAACTATTACAAGAGCTTGGTGCAATCACTCAACACAAAAAGCTTACTAAAATTGGCAGGCAAATGAGCGATTTGCCGATAGACCCGCGTTATGCGCGAATCTTAGCGGCAGCCAATGAACTTGGTTGTTTACGTGATGCGGTCATATTGGTCAGCGTACTGAGTGTTCAAGACCCACGTGAACGCCCTGCGGATAAGCAACAAGCGGCCGACCAAGCACATCAAAAGATCGATCATCCTCAATCTGATTTTTTTAGTTATTTACATCTGTGGCAAGCGATTAATAACGAACGCTCAGCACTGAGTAATACTAAGTTTAAACTGGCCTGCATCGATCGCTATTGGTCTATTGCCCGAATTTTTGAATGGCGCGAGCTCATTGGTCAAATGCTAAGCATTTGCAAAGAGCTTGGTTGGTCAATCGAGCCTTGGACAGAAATAGAGCTTCCTAAAGACGGCGATAAAAAACAAAAAGCTAACAATAATTTTGCGCAGCGCTATGAATTACTGCATCGCGCACTACTGGCTGGTTTATTAAGCAACTTAGCGAACAAAGATATTGAGGGCAATTATCAAGCAACACGCAGCCGGCAAGTGTATGTTTTTCCTGCGTCTTCGCAAGCTAAACGTAAACCGAAATGGTTGATAGCTGCCTCGTTTTTAGAAACATCACGATTATTTGCACACACTGTGGGTGAGATTAAGCCCGATTGGGTTATTAAAGCCGCTGAACATTTATGCCGTTACACATACAGTGAGCCGCGTTATTACGTACGCTCAGGAGCCGTAACCGCGTTACGCAAAACACTGCTCTACGGTTTGGTATTGCGCGACAAAGAGCGTGTCAATTATGGCCCGATCAATGCCGCAGAAGCACGAGCCGTGTTTATTCAACAAGCCTTAGTCGATGGTCAATACAAGCCCCGCTCAAATGAGGAATGGGCGAGTTTTTATAAACATAATCAAACATTAATTCTCGATATTGAAAAACTCGAAACTAAAACACGGCGGCGCAACCTGCTTGCAGGCGATGCCACTATTGCCGATTTTTACAATGCCAGACTGCCTGAGCATATTAACAATAGAACGGCACTAGAAAATTGGCTTAAGCAAACAGTCTCCAAAGAAGGTCATGCTAATAGCTTAAAGCTCAATCGAGATGAGTTATTACTGAACCAACCAAGCGCTGATGAGTCAGCGCAGTTCCCTGATCACATCGAGGTGGCTGGCAAGAAGATTAAGATCACTTATTGCTTTAATCCAGGCCAACAGAATGATGGTATTACAATGTTAGTGCCAATCTCGGTACTTGCACCGTTTCCCGAACATCTTGGCAGCTGGTTGGTACCCGGCATGTTGCGCGAAAAATGCATTGCACTAATCAAGACCTTGCCAAAAGTGATACGGCGTAATTTTGCCCCAGCCGCTGATTCTGTGGATCGCGTTATTAATCAGTTAAGCGTGAGCAACACTCCGTTACACATCAACTTAGGCGAGCAGTTATTTCGTAGTCGCGGCATTAAGATTCCTACGGATGATTGGCAATCTGAAAAGCTTGATCAGTATTATCAAATGAATTACCGCATTATTGATGTGGACGGTTCACTGCTTGATGAAGGCCGCAACCTTGACGTTTTAAAAACCAGATATGCCAATTCAGTACAAAAAAGCGTGCATGCGGATCACGCGCCAGAGCGCGTTAAACTTGAACACCATAAGCTTGATGACTGGACATTTGGTGAGCTAAAAAAGTCCGTTGAGTATCAACACCAAGGAATGACGGTACTCGCCTACCCGATGCTAAAAGTGCAAGACGATAATAGTGTATCGCTGCTTTTGAGTGACACGCCCGAATCGGCGTCTTACTACAGTCAGTTAGGAATCGTGCAGTTAGCCTTGATCAAACTCAGCGTCGAGCAACGACAAAGCTATGTGTATTTAAAGAAAGAGCTCTTTGCCAGCAAACAACGTAAAGCAACTGGCAGTTTGGCTGATCAGCTAAAACAAATTAAACACTCTACTAATGGTATTTCTCCTAAGTCTGCGACAGGTAAACAAACTAATTGGGCAGATTCGGTTATTAGCGCAGCCCTCCAAGCTGTCTGCTTTAACGATGGCTTTGAACAAATAACCACGCAAACTAACTTTGATAGTGCTCTAAAATCTGGCTCCAAGCATTGGGTTAGCAAGGCGATCGAATTCGAAACGTCATTATCATCTTCATTGGCTAATAGAGATGCCCTACTTATTAGTATTAACAAACTCGACGTTTCGAGTGTGGCGATGGATATTGCTTTAGAAGATATAAAAGCGCAGCTTTATCGATTATTTGAGCCAAACTTTTTGCGCTATACGTCATTGAATCAATTGAAACAGTATCCACGCTATTTAAAGGCCATTAGCCATCGAATAGAAAAACTATCTTTCGCGAGTAAACATCCACACGATGAAAGCGCCTTAGCAAAACTGCAAACACAATTTGATCAACAATTGAGCAAATTGCAAAGCGATGCGGATATTTACTCGCCTGACTTTGTTTTCCTTAGCCAGCCTGCCCTGCTGAACTTTCATTGGATGCTACAAGAATGGCGTTTATCGATTTTTGCACAACATTTGAAATCTAAAATTCCCGTATCTGAGAAACGTCTAAAAACGTTTTGGCAGAATGAAGTTTTGCGCACCTGACGACCCACTCTATGTTAATAGTTTACAAACACCAGCTATGCTAACGTTGCGCGATGAACAATAGCTCAAATAAGATTATTGGCCTTATCCTTGCTGGTGGCGAAGGCCGGCGCTTGGGTGGCAAAGATAAAGGTTTGCAAGAATATAAAGGCAAACCATTAATTGAACACGTCATTAACGCTCTAACACCACAGACCAACAAAGTTGTTCTGAGCGTTAATCGTAATTTAGATCGTTACCAACAATACGGTTTAGAACTCGTTACCGATCAATCCTGTGAAACGTATCAAGGCCCGCTGGCTGGGATAGTTGCTGCTGCGCCGTTAATCAAAGAATCAGAAAAAGAGTATGTGTTACTCGCTAGTTGCGATACGCCAAATTTGCCCTCAGACTATGCGGTTAAAATGTATGACAGACTTAAGCAAAACAGCGCTATAGCAACCGTTGCGCACGATGGCGATCGCACACAAAACCTACACTGCCTAATACGTAGCAATGCTTTGAACTCACTAATAGAGTTTTATCAACAAGGAGGACGTGCGTTATATCAATGGTTTGAGCAAAACCAAATTATTGAAGTGGATTTTTCGGATCAAGCGGAGTGCTTTTCAAACATTAATACGCTTGAACAGCTGAAGACTTTTACCTAACTTAGTTATCCCAATTACCAATATCCGCTGCGCTTCCTTCTCCACCTGGTGCGCCATCAGAACCCAAGCTCCAGACATCGTATGAGTTGGGGTTACGTGTTCCTGGAAAACTGTATTGGTAATTGTTGTTCCACGGATCTTTCGGCAACTTTGGTAAATAACCACGCCAAGTACTTTTACCTGGGTTAGTCACTAGAGCTTGAACACCTTCTGAGCTGCTTGGAAAAGAAAAATTAT
>CAZOBR010000153.1:0-4989 GCA_964578035.1 uncultured Gammaproteobacteria bacterium | reverse complement strand
CGAAGCTATAAACCTGCAAATACCAAATACGTAATGCGAGCATCAACCCTAATAGCCCGAGGATCACGCCTAAGACTATTAACCTGGCATGAATCAAGTTGGTTTCGCGTAAATAGTCTTTAAGTTGCAGCTGTTCCATTTAAATTAAGATTTAACACCTTATTTGAGCCGCGCAAGTCGTCGTAATTCTTGCAGCAAGATGTAGACAAATGGCCACACTAACATGCCACCAATGATCGAATACCAATAATCAGTGGTAATCGTAAAATCGGCAACTAAACCATAAAGCCAACCAGTCAGAACTTTAAATAAACCGACAAACACACCAATAAGCATGGTCTTTTGCCATAGCGATAAAATTCTCAATTGCTGGTTCGCGCTATTCACAATAAATGCCAAGGTTGCTAAACCAAGGCCCAGCACACCAAACTTTCGAACAAACAATACTTCGAGTAAAGTGCCAATTATAAACGCCACCCAAGGGCCAAATTGATCTGGCTCACTTAATGCCCAAAAAATCACGAGCAGTGCAATCCAGTCTGGCCAAAAGTAAAACACATCTTGCGGCAATTGAACCAGCATCAAAATCAAGGCAACAAACACCGATGCCAATACTGACCAAAAAAGCCTAATGGTTCTTTGTTTGGTTTGATTATTCACTGCGCTTGCCTTTTATTCACTGCGTTTGCTGAGCAGAAGCGTTCTCAGCACTCGAAAACGTTTGATCATCGTTAGGTTCGTGCGATAACAATAAGACATGATTCGAACGATCCAATTTAGCAATCGGTTTGGCAGAAATACGCACAAAAGCTTCATCCTCGATTACCTCAACCTCTTGTACAATTGCAACCGGATATCCATTAGGAAAGCGGCCACCTAAACCAGAGCTTAGCAACACGTCGCCAACCATAATGTCGGAGTTTTGGTTTAAAAAAGGCACTCTCAATAGTGAGACATTACCTGTGCCATGCAAGAAAGTACGCAGCCCATTACGCTGAATTTGCACTGGCATTGCGTGTCCTGGGTCTGTGATTAACATAACACTGCTATTTAATGTCATTACTTCAGTCACCTGACCGATCACGCCTTGGTCGTCAATAACCGCTTGCCCAACATAGACCCCATTAGTTAAACCACGCCCCACTAACACTCGATGATTGTATGGATCGATACTGACGTTGATTAACTCGCCCAATGTAATTTTTTCTTTCAGGCGTTTAGATGCATCCAACATCAAACGTAAGTTTTTGTTTTCTTCACGCAAGCTCCGTAACAACAAGGCTTCGGACTTTAACTGAAAGTACTCATTGCGCAAATTTTCATAGGCAATTTTAACATCAGGTTCTGCACTCATAGCCCCAGCAAAAAAGCGACCAATAATGGCAGGCACCGATGCAACTGTTTGCACAGGTTGCAACACAACCGACAATACATTACGCGGGGTATTTAGCCAGCTGGTTCTTGCATCGACAACCATCAAGACAATGGCCGTTAAGCAGACCAAACTGTAATGAACAAAATGGGAATTTTTGCGAAACTGAGTGGCCATGATTTATTTGGGGCGACCCATTAAACAGCGCCACTCTCTATAATTTTACACTTAACAGTTTCACACCTAATCATTCTGAAACCTGCTGCGTATTACTTAACCAATTGAGTGCTGGATTCTGCCACTCACTTATTCATGTGCAAAAACGTCGCCTAGATAATCCATTTCTTCGAGCGCACGACCGCAACCGCGCGCAACGCACGTCAGTGGGTCATCCGCAATCACGACTGGTAAGCCCGTATCTTCCATCAACCGGCGATCCATGTCGCGCATTAAGGCACCACCACCGGCTATCACCATGCCTTTATCACCGATATCAGCACTTAATTCGGGTGGCGTTTGTTCCAATGCTTGTTTAATTGTTTGTACAATTGATTCAAGTGGGTCTGAGATTGCCGAATATATTTCACGGCTACTCAACGTAACTGCTCTCGACAAGCCTTCGGCAATATCACGGCCTTTGACTTCCATTTCACGTTCTTCAGATTTATCCCAAGCGGTCGCAATTGCCTTTTTAACGCGTTCAGCACTCGCCTCACCAATTAATAAACCGTGATTACGACGCACATGGTTAATAATGGATTCATCAAAGGTATCACCTGCAACACGCAGCGATGTGCTGTATACCATACCGCCTAAAGACATAACACCAACTTCGGTTGTGCCGCCGCCAATATCCAACACCATAGAACCTGTTGGTTCTGCGACCGGCAAATTCGCACCAATAGCCACCGCCATTGGTTCTTCAATTAAATACACTTCGCGTGCGCCTGCCCCATAGGCTGATTCACGAATCGCTCGACGCTCAACTTGAGTTGAACCACAAGGTACACAAATAATGATTCGCGGGCTACCTTGTAAAAAACGGTTCTCTTGCACTTTTTTAATAAAGTACTTAAGCATTTTTTCTGTCACGTTAAAATCGGCAATAACACCATCTTTCATTGGCCGAATTGCTTTAATAGTGCCAGGCGTTCGGCCAAGCATTTTTTTCGCTTCTGCGCCTACCGCTAAAATACTTTTGTTATTTAATCCACCACCCGGTGCATATCGAATTGCAACCACGGATGGTTCATTCAAAATGATCCCTTTTTCTTTAACATAGATAAGGGTATTGGCTGTGCCAAGGTCGATTGCCAAATCGTTGGAAAACAGTCCTAAAATGCTTCGTAACATGATTTATTATGGGGTTAAGAATGAAAATTATTTTTATTAGAGTTAGCGAGTAATTGTACATTGGAAACCGCGCTTGCGCTATTCAACAAAACCCCTATCTGTGGTAATTTCATGGTTTATGTAGCGAATTGCTAAACGAGCTGTCAATTCAGCTAATATTACAAGCATCTCAGAGATTTAATTGGAAAATTAAATCTAATTTACACTTATTAAACAAACCATTAATTAAGCTAATAAATCATGGCATTAGACAACGATACTGTGCATAACATTGCACGGCTTGCACGTTTGCAAATAAACAACTCTGAAGTAGAAAAGTATGCCTCTGAACTGGGTAATATATTAGCATTGGTTGAGCAAATGGAAGCCTGTGACACATCAGGCATTGAACCCATGACACACCCTTTTGATGCCACTCTGCGATTGCGAGAAGATGCGGTAACAGAAAACAACCAACGTGATAAATTTCAAAGCATTGCACCAGAAGCGCAAGATGGCTTATACCTGGTTCCAAAAGTGATTGATTAAACAGCTGTTGAATCAATTTAGTTATTCATTAAAAAAACTAAACCAGAACACCAACAATTATATAAACGTTAGCCGAAACGGCTCGCAAGGATTTTATTTTGACTATCAAAACACTGGCGCAACACGCCGCTGATTTAAGTGCCGCCAAAGTTTCCAGCGTGGAACTTACGCAAGATTATTTGGCGCGTATAGAACAATCTGACCATAATGCATTTATTAGTGTGAATTCAGAATTAGCATTATCACAAGCTGCCGCTGCCGATACCAAGCGCAGCAATGGAGATAACTCAGTCCTATTAGGCGTACCCGTTGCGCAGAAAGATATTTTTTGTATTGATGGCACACAAACAACTTGCGGTTCAAAAATACTGCAAGGCTTTATCGCGCCATATACCGCAACGGTTATCCACAACATGCAAAACAATGGTGTTGTCAGTTTGGGTAAAACCAATATGGATGAGTTTGCGATGGGCTCGTCTAATGAAACCTCCTACTATGGCAAAGTGACCAACCCGTGGAGCACAGGTTCTGACGAACTAGTACCAGGTGGTAGTTCAGGCGGCTCAGCTGCGGCCGTTGCTGGACAGTTAGCACCCGCAGCAACAGGCACCGATACCGGTGGCTCAATTCGCCAACCAGCCGCCTTTTGTAACTTAACCGGTATTAAACCAAGTTATGGCCGTTGTTCACGCTACGGCATGATCGCGTTTGCCTCATCACTTGATCAAGCCGGCCCAATGACTCACACCGCAGAAGATGCCGCTCTATTACTCAATACAATGGCGGGGTTTGATAGCAAAGACGCAACCTCACTCGATGTGCCCGCGGAAGATTTCAGTGCGCAATTAAATAACTCACTAGATGGCTTAAAAATTGGTCTGCCAAAAGAATTTTTTGGCGATGGCCTTAATGCGGAAATTGCCGAGCTTATTGAAAATGCGATCAAAGAATATGAAAAGCTGGGCGCAACAATAAAAGAAGTATCGCTTCCCAACTCACACTTAGCATTACCTAGCTATTATGTGATTGCCCCTGCTGAAGCTTCTTCTAACTTGTCACGTTTTGACGGCGTGCGTTATGGTTACCGCACAGACGAGTACACAGACCTTGTTGATATGTACACCAAGACCCGTTCTGAAGGTTTTGGTGATGAAGTAAAACGCCGCATCATGATTGGTGCCTACGCACTATCGTCAGGCTATTACGATGCCTACTATTCACAAGCACAAAAACTACGCCGCTTAATTTCAAATGACTTTGATGCCGCATTTGCTGAATGCGATGTGTTAATGGGACCAACTACGCCAAGCCCGGCGTTTGCCGCAGGCAGTCGCACAGATGACCCTATTTCAATGTATTTAAACGATATTTATACCATCCCAGCCAATTTGGCAGGTTTGCCAGCAGGCTCTGTTCAAGCGGGCTTTACCACAGCTGGCCTACCCGTTGGTTTACATTTAATAACCCCCTATTTGCAAGAAGCTAAAATGCTCAACATTGCTCACCAATTTCAATTAGCTACCGATTGGCATACGCATTCAGCACCGGGAGCAATTCCATCAGGAGGTAAGGCCTAATGTTTACATGGGATAAAAGATGGGAAGTTGTGATTGGCCTTGAAGTACATACGCAGCTTCAAACCACGAGTAAAATTTTTTCCGGTAGTTCAATTGCTTACGGCGCAGAACCCAATACGCAAGCCAGTGCGGTAGACATTGCACTACCCGGCGTGTTAC
>CAZOBR010000152.1:0-5010 GCA_964578035.1 uncultured Gammaproteobacteria bacterium | reverse complement strand
GGCAGATTTTTATTTTCCATGAACACTGATTTTTATCGATCTTAGTGACAACTAACCATTCAGGCCTATCGTTTTTTTTTATATGTTGTTATTATGATATATCATTAATACATTTTAGCAAGTGTGATCTGCAATCCACCAATGCAATAACTCTATAATTCATGAAAAAAGCCATACAAATCAGCGAAGTAGGCCCAAGAGACGGTTTACAAAGCATTTCTGAGCTAATGCCGCTCGAACATAAAAAACGCTGGATTGAAGCTCAGTTTAATGCCGGAACCAGCGAAATTGAGGTTGGCTCATTTGTGCCAGCCCGCGTGCTACCGCAAATGGCCGATACCCCTGAATTAACCAAATACGCTGCCGCGCTTGATGGCTTGACCGTCGCTGTTCTGGCGCCAAACTTACACGGCGTTAAAGCCGCAGTTGAATGTGGTGCTGATAAAATCTCAATTCCGTTTTCGATGAGTGAATCTCATTCGATTAAAAATGTCCGCAAAACGCATGCGCAAATGCTGGATGAGATTAAGCAATGTGTTGATTATGTTGCGGGGGCTGATGGAAAACGTCCCATGTTAGAAGTTGGCTTATCAACCGCGTTTGGTTGCACAATCGAGGGCAAAGTACCCGAGGAGCGTGTCGTCAAACTTGCGGAACAGGTCGTTGCGCTGGGAGTCGATGAAGTTGGCTTATCTGACACTACCGGTATGGGCAACCCTGCTCAATTAAAAAGACTAGCAACAGGCATCTGGGAAAACTGCGGACGCGAAAAACTCAATGGCGCGCATTTGCATAACACACGCGGGCAAGGCTTGGCCAATGCGCTAATGGCCGTTGAGATTGGCATGACAACTTTAGACAGTTCTCTGGGTGGTATTGGTGGCTGCCCATTTGCACCAGGTGCAAGTGGCAATATTGTCACCGAAGATTTGGTCTTTATGCTTGAAGCTATGGGCTACGATACAGGCATTGACCTTGATAAATTAATGGAAGTTAGACAACTTGTTCAAGCCGCTTTACCCAAGCAACAACTTTATGGTTTTACGCCTGACGCTGGCCTGCCCAAAGGCTGGCGCGACTGATACTAAATAAGCGTAATTTCACCTTTACTATGACAAATTCTAATATGAATCATATTGACGTACGCAACCCACGAACCGGGCAAGTTGATTATCAGGTGCCCGCCGTTTCGGCCGAGCAAATCAGTGAGACCACCGCTACAATGCGCATTGCGCAAGCTGAGTGGAATCAAGCTGGCGTGGATTATCGTAGCAAAGTACTTATTAGTTGGGCACAAGCAATCCTGAAGCATGCCAACAGCATTGCCGAAGCCCTGTCGGTCGACACGGGTCGTCGCATGATTTCACACGTAGAAGTGCAAGGTATTGCTAAGTCAATTGAACGCTGGGCAAATCTTGGGCCAGATCTGCTGCACGAAAAGTCGCCAACAGCATCACAATCAATGCCCAGCGTGAATTATCACCATCATCTAGTACCTTACGGCATTGTTGGCGTGATTAGCCCGTGGAATTTTCCGCTGACGCTATCGCTAATCGATACAATTCCGGCGCTGTTATCAGGCGCGTCTGTTCTACTTAAACCAAGCGAGGTCACCCCTCGATTTATTACACCTTTACAAGCGGCGCTCGACGAAATTGACGAGCTAAAAGATGTGCTCAAAATAGTAACAGGCGGGCCAGAAACAGGCATCGCATTAATTGACAATGTGGATGCTGTTTGTTTTACCGGCAGCGTACCAACGGGGCGCAAAGTTGGTATGCATGCAGCACGCAATTTTATTCCAGCCTTTTTAGAACTCGGCGGCAAAGACCCAGCAATAGTGTTAGACGATGCCGATTTAGAAAACACAACAAATGCCATCTTGCGCGGCTCTGCCAGCATGACTGGCCAGGCATGTCAGTCGCTAGAGCGCATTTACGTGCATGAGTCTATTTACTCTGAGTTTGTGAGTATGCTGGTCGAAAAGGCTAAACAAGCAAACTACAACTGGCCGGATATGGATTCTGGCCAACTAGGCCCGTTAATTTTTGCCACGCAAGCAGCAACCATCACAGATCAATTGGACGCAGCAAGCAAAGCGGGTGCAATAATCCACTGTGGCGGCACCGTGGAAAAACATGACGGCGGCTGTTGGATAGGTCCGACTGTGGTCACTAATGTTAACCACAGTATGGCCTTAATGACCGAAGAAACGTTCGGCCCGATTATGCCAGTTATGCCTTTCTCGACCATTGAACAAGCTATTAATCTAGCAAACGATTCTGAATATGGTTTATCTGGCGCAGTCTTTGGCAGCGATGCTTCTACAACTGAGAAAATTGCGATTAACTTAAACGTCGGCGCAGTAAGCATTAACGATGCAAGCCTTACTGCCTTTGTAAATGACGCCGAGAAAAACTCATTTCAATTATCTGGCCTTGGCGGCTCAAGAATGGGCGAAAGCGGTCTGACTCGCTTTTTAAGAAAGCGCGCTATCTTAGTTCAAACTGCACCCGCTGTACCGCTACATGCATTTAGCGAAGGCAATGCCAAGCAATAAATTTAATAAGTAATTTACGGAGCGACCCACATGAGTAACGCCACCCCAACCGCGACAGCATCTGAATTCAAAAACGGCTGGCCTGTTATGTCTGCTTCAGCAGTGGGGATTGGCTTAGGCATGTCACCTCTACCCTTTTATACGCTCGGCCCACTGGCAGGCCCGATCATGCAAGAGTTCAATTGGAGCTTGGGCGATGTATTTTTAGCGTTTCCAATTTATACGATCACTGCATTCTTTATGGCGCCTTTGATTGGCGCGTTGGCAGATCGTTTTGGTGCGCGCTTGATTTCGTTAACCTCAATCATTTTGTTTGGCCTCGCGATGATGGCGCAATCACTGCATACCGGTGAGAAATGGCTGTTTGTGCTGCTCTGGGCATTCATTTCAATTTTTGGCGCCGGAACCTTACCGATTACATTCACGCGGGCAGTGAACAATGCCTTTGACAAACATCGCGGTAAAGCGCTCGGCATCGCACTAATCGCCACGGGCATGTTTGGCACGCTTGCGAAATACTTTGCGCAAGAAATTAATTCGCAATACGGTTGGCGAGAAGCCTATATCGCATTGGGCTTACTACCCATTTTGATTGCTTTTCCGATGGCGCTTCTCGGCATGCGCGATGTGAATGACACACCCGCGCGTGATTCCTCATTAAGCCGTTATAAGCTGTTAATTTTATTACCTGCTGTGATCGGTGTCGCAGCGCTGTCGTGGATAGCACTGTCGTTTGTGCTACCCCAAATTGCAGAAAAAGGTCTCAAAATAGAATACGCCATTGTGTTTCCATTTATCTTTCTAACTGCTCTACCCGTTGTTGCTTATCTATTCGGCAACATTAAGACCGAACCGATTGTTCGATACAAGCTAGAAGACAACAAATTTCAACCCGGCCTAACATTGAAAGAGTCCTTAAAAGAATGGCGACTCTGGTTGCTCTGCGTTTGCATTGTGCCTATCTCATACTCATTAGGCGCAATTATTCCTAATCTAGAGCAAGTACTTGGCGCAAAAAACTTTCCGGTTTCCGAAGCCGTTGCCTTAGCAGGTTTAACCGGCTTAGCGGTACTCGCAGGCCGCGTTATTGGTGGTATTTTAATCGATAAGTTTTGGGCACCTGGTGTTGCCTTTGTGTTTTTAGCCTCGCCAGCAATTGCGTTTTATATTTTAGCCTCACCGGACTTAAGTCCTGATTACGCGCGTATAGCAATCTTAATGATTGGCTTTGGCGCAGGCGTTGAGTATGACTTTTTAGCCTACTTAGTCAGCAAATACTTTGGCATGCGAAGCTATTCCGCCATTTATGGATTTTTGTACGCATTCTTCGCCCTAGGCGCAGGCTTTGGTCCTAAGATTATGGCCGACATTGCAACATCCTCAATCGGCTGGGATTCAGCATTAACCAGCGCTGGTATTGTTCTTGTTATTGGTTCGGTTCCATTATTATTGCTGGGCAAGTATCGCGACTTTTCATCTAGTTCACCAACGACAGAGCCTCCCAATACTAAGGCCTAATTAATCACTAGCGAGGTCAAGTGTGTACGAATTCCTATTACTTATTCACCTACTGTTATTCGTCTATTGGTTAGGTGGTGACTTGGGCGTATTTTATTCAAGCCAATTTGTAGCAAACGGCTCGCTCAGCAATGAAGCACGAACCACCGCAGCAAATATTATGCTCGGTTGTGATTTAGTCCCCAAGATATGCATGAGCTTAATGCTCACAGTTGGCGGATTACTGTCGTCAAGCATTGGCATAGAGCACCCAACATGGCAGATAGCCGGCATTGTATTAATCGGTCCATTTTGGTTATGTATGGTGTTAATACTTCACTATAAGCACCATGCCAGCTTTATTCCGGCACTGACCAAGTTCGATTTTTATTTTCGTTGGCTCCTTGTGTTTGGCCTGTTAGCATCCTGCGCGTACTCCTATTCAACCGGGCGACTCGAAGACCAGCCATGGCTAATCTTAAAACTGATCGGCTTTGCGGCGTTGGTGTTTTGTGGATTAATGATTCGTTTAAACCTAGGCGGGTTTAACACGACTTACATCAAATTAATTCAAGGCGAGACACCAAGCCAGCAAGACAATGACGCAATGCAGAGCAGCCTTAAGGTAGTGCGCAGATGGGTTGTGAGTATTTGGGTTTTGTTACTTATTGAAGCGTGGCTAGGTATAACACATTTAGGTGCGTAGCAGCATTGCCGTGTCATCCAGACGAGCGGAGCGACGAAGGATCTACAAATCCATTAATAAAACAATCAACTTAATAGACCTTTCGCTTTGTTCTAGATGACGAGTAATTCAGGCTCTCTATGGGTATGTATCCATATCATCGCGAATAACTCGACAATACGCGACACCAACATTGTTATATTAACATGTCATTATCTGACGATAAGTTTGTTTTATCCTCATATAAATCAACCGCATAGCGGTATAT
>CAZOBR010000151.1:0-5014 GCA_964578035.1 uncultured Gammaproteobacteria bacterium | reverse complement strand
CGTTTGTTGGTAAAGTGCAGTTCGCAAAAGCCAGCAAAAAGCGTTCCAAATTATCGGCTGCGTCAGCAAAAGCGGGGCTGCGAAAAACATCTAATAAATCGAACTAAGCTAATCATTAGGTAATTAGCGAAATACGAGAGCATCATTGACACAGCAAGTAGAAATTTATACCGACGGCGCATGTCGTGGTAATCCTGGCCCTGGTGGTTGGGGTGCCGTTTTGTATTATGGTGATACCAGTAAAGAAATCTTCGGTGGCGAAGCACATACAACCAATAATCGAATGGAACTATTAGCCGCAATTAATGCGTTAACATCACTTAAGCGGCCCTGTGATCTGACTTTGTACACCGATTCGCAGTATGTTCGGATGGGCATCACTCAGTGGATCGAAAATTGGAAGAAACGTAATTGGCAAACAGCGGCTAAGAAACCAGTGAAGAACGTTGATTTGTGGAAAGCTCTAGACGAGCAAGTAGGGCGTCATAATATCAACTGGGTATGGGTCAAAGGGCATGCAGGTAATGCTGGTAATGAACTAGCTGATCAATTAGCCAATAAAGGAGCAGATAAATATGTCTGAACATGAAACCCAATATGAACGACAAATTGTGCTCGATACAGAAACCACTGGTTTAGAGCACCGTCAAGGGCACCGGATTATTGAGATTGGTTGCGTTGAGCTGATTAATCGCCGACTCACAGGCAATAATTATCATGTGTATCTGAACCCGCAGCGCGAAATCGATCAAGGCGCCATCGAAGTGCACGGTATCAGTAATGAATTCTTGGCTGATAAACCACTGTTTACTGATATTTATCAGCAAATGTTGGAGTATTTAACCGGTGCGGAACTGATTATTCATAACGCAAAGTTTGACGTTGGCTTCTTAGATGCAGAACTCGAACGGGTTGAGGGCACATTGCCGACTATTGATAGTATCTGTGGTGTACACGACACATTGTTGCAAGCGCGTAAAATGTTCCCCGGACAGCGCAATGACCTAGATTCTTTGTGCCGACGCTACGAGATTAACAATAGCCATCGCGAGTTACACGGCGCATTGCTTGATGCTGAAATTCTGGCCGATGTGTATTTAGCGATGACAGGTGGGCAAACAACACTGTCTTTAGAGGCACAATCCGGCTCTAATAACAGTAATGGAATCGCTAAAAAGGCGGTCGATTTTTCTACATTATCATTACCAACTGTCGCGCCAACTGCGCAAGAGCATCAAAATCATGTAGACTGGCTGACCCGACTCGATGAGAAAGTTGATGGTCAATGCGTTTGGTCGAAACTTGACGCTAAACTTTCACATTAGTCACGTACTAATCACATATTAACTGACGCAACGAATAATGAGCGACGCCACCGCAATTAAAAAGCTTTCAGGTTATGACCTTTCCGGTTATAGCCTAATGGGCAGCGACCTTGCTGGTGCACAGTTAGCGAACGCTAAGCTTCGCGGTGCAAACTTGGCTGGTGCAGACTTATCAAAAGCTGATTTAAGCCAAGCAGACCTAACGGGTGCTGATTTATCCGGTGCCGATTTGTATCAGGCAAAATTATGTGGTGCCCGATTAAGTGGTGCTAATTTATCAAATACTGATTGTACGTCTGCTGACTTGCGGGACGCACAACTAAGTGGTGCGCAATTAAGTGGTGCAAAACTCTCTGAATCAAATTTAACCAATGCCCATTTATCGGGCTCGGACTTAAGCGATTGCGATTTGTCGAACGCTGATTTAAGTGATGCTCAATTGGTTGGCACCAACTTTGAACAAGCAAATCTAAATAGAGCTAAGCTAGATCATAGTAAATTATTTGGAGCCCGTTTATTCAATGCGGATTTACGTAACGTCAGTTTGCGACATGCAGATTTAAGCTCAGCAAAGGTACGTGGCGCGAAACTACGTGATGCCGATTTAGTGAATGCTAAACTGTTCAGTGCCGATTTGAGTAATACGCAGCTCTCAAATTGTAATTTTGAAGGGGCGAGCATGCGCGCTTCAACTTTATCCGGTGCTAATTTGCAGAATGCATGTTTTGCAGGAGCCAATTTGTCAAATAGCCGGTTGAGCCGAGCCGATTTCTCAAATGCATCGCTTGAAGAAAGTAACCTATGGGCAGCTCGTGTTTCTGGTAGTGTGTTCTCGCAAGCCAACTTTACAGCAACCAACTTAATGGCAACCGGCATACATAAAGATTACGCGCTGTCGGAATTTCCTGATCTTGTGTTCTCGGACAAAACACAATGGGACACTCAGCAATTTAAACGCCGCATGACGTCGAGTTCACACGCACAATCAATAGCACAAGAAGTGCGCAAGCGCGGTTTTTTTTCGAGATTATTTGGCCGCAGTTAGCTCGCGATTGGCGCGTTTTTGAAACGATCGAGAAAATAGCGATTTAAAACAATGCGAGTCAAACCTATCTGTGAAGCACCTTGGTGCTGCTATCTAAATGCAGAGCACGAACTGCCTGTGTCAGATATTCAAATACTGCTTCAGCAAATTACCGAACTGCCAACTACCTTAAAAGATGATCGCCGCAGCTTAGTTAAAAAGGGGGCATTACTCGGTAAAACTGTTGTAGCCAAAAAGCCGAGACATAAGCTTAGAAAACGCTGGGCTCAATTGCTAAGCATGCTGTTTGATGGCGAGACCAAAAAAACGTTTAATGCCTTAATGGAGTTTAACAATCAAGGCATTCCATCAATCGAGCCGTTATTAGCACTTGAAAAGCGTGAATTTGGGCGAGTTACCGACTCATGGTTAGTTTACGAGTTTCGTGAAGGTCAGCCTTGTGGTGCCGAGAGTTTGTCAGAAGTGGTCGATGCATTACACCATTTGCATAAACAAGGTTACCGGCACGACGACCCTAATTTCGGGAATTTCATACGTGACCCAAATGGCTCAATGTTTCTAATTGACTTTAAAGGCCGTGCTCGAGCGGGAAGCTTTAGTGACTATTATGACTTTATTTTGTTGAGCAATATTAATCAGGGAGTAGTAACACCAGCTGAGGTAGAAACCCTAGTCGACTTTAATAAGGCGTCTTTTGGTTATTGGCTTGCTCGAGCTTATTCGGCGTATAAGACAAGCCGAACTCACTTAAAATTATTGCTGCGTCGTAAACGCAGTAAAGAGGAGCTGCATTAGCAAGCTCCTCGATTTAGGTTTTGATTCAGATTTTGATTCAGGTTGTGTAAGTGGCCTAATTAAAAGTTTATTAAAATAGCCGCGCCGCCAACGATACTTAACACAATCGTATAAGGTACAGCCATCACCACCATTTTCAGGTAAGACAAGCGAATTAATGGCGCAAGCGCAGACGTTAACAAGAATAAGAAAGCCGCTTGACCATTTGGTGTGGCGACACTGGGTAAGTTTGTGCCGGTGTTAATCGCAATCGCCATTACGTCAAAATGTTCACGCGTAATTGTGCCGCTATTCAGTGCATTCACCATTTCGTTAATATAAACCGTCGCCACGAACACGTTATCACTAATCATTGACAGCACGCCATTGGCAATAAACATCATAATTGGCTGCGCGTCTGTTGGCTTGCTTAGCACATAGTCCGTTACTGGTTGAAACAAATGTTGTTCGTGAATCACCGCAACCACTGCAAAAAATACCACTAACAATGCGGTGAATGGCAAAGCTTCTTCGAATGCATGCCCGATTTGGTGCTCTTCTATCACGCCGTTAAATGCCGTTAATAACACAATAATCATTAAGCCAATCAGGCCAACCTCGGCGACGTGAGTAGCTAAAGAAACAATCAATACGAGCCCCACCAATGCTTGAATAACCAATTGGGCTTTATCACGACCAGTGCGTTTACTCTCTTGTTCGGCATCAAACTCGGACAGTACTGAACGAACCTCATCAGGCAATTTAGCTCCATAGCCGAACCAGCCAACGATTTCCAGAAGAAGGCATGTGACCAGTCCAGCAGCAAGTACTGGCATAGTGACCGGCGCCATTCTTATGAAAAACTCAATAAAGTTCCAACCAGCCTTTTCAGCAATGAGTAGATTTTGAGGTTCGCCAACCAAAGTGCAAACACCACCAAGCGCAGTGCCAACCGCGCCATGCATAATCAAGCTGCGCAAAAAGCTGCGAAAATCATCTAAGTCCTGGCGTTTATATTCATGCACACCGTCGTCGCCTGAATGGTCATGATCCTCGGAAAAAGTCTTGCCTGAGGCCACCCGGTGATACACACCATAAAAACCGACGCCAACACTTATGAGTACTGCTGTTACAGTCAATGCATCGAGAAAAGCAGATAAGAATGCTGCTGAAAAACTAAATAGCAACGATAAAATCTTTTTGTTCTTTACTGAAATAAGAATTTTGGTGAACGTAAATAATAGTAATTCACGCATAAAGTGTATGCCTGCCACCATAAAAACGAGCAATAAAATAACTTGTAAATTTGCCTCAATTTCATGGTAGACCGTTTCAGGTGAGGTCATGCCGAGTAACACAGCCTGTAATGCGATTAACCCTCCAGGTTGTAATGGATAGCACTTGAGCGCCATTGCCAACGTGAAAATAAACTGGCCAACGAGTACCCAGCCAGCAACAAAATGAAAGCCAGAAAACCAGATAATCGGGTTAATAATCAAGAACGCAATGATCGTGTTCTTATACCAATCGGCAGAGTTGCCGAGAAAATTTTCACGAAATGAATTAAAGACCATATTTTTTGACATTATGCTACTCAGATTGTTTTTATCTATTGTTAAGCTATGAATCATAGCAATCCATTATCTGCGCGACAATCAGTATTGCATGCCAATCAAGCCAATTTTTTATCAAAAAAGTGGCCTATTTTACTGGTTTCAATAGTCAATGAATCGACAGACAAAAATGTATGCTTAAATTTTTAAAAAATCCTAAATTAGTACTTGACCACATAGTCTCCAACGCGTAAATTACGCCCTCCTTCGAGGTCTGGGGCTATAGCTCAGCTGGGAGAGCGCTACACTGGCAGTGT
>CAZOBR010000150.1:0-5019 GCA_964578035.1 uncultured Gammaproteobacteria bacterium | reverse complement strand
CCGAAAAAGCTAAAACGCTTTTAAAAAAGCGATTAATTCAGAGTTTCCCTAACTAACTGCAAAAACAACACCAATCACAATTTATCATGGCGACAGCACTGTTTCATATTAACGATAATTGTTTGCAAATTCAGCAAGCAAATTCATTTGTACAAAGCCAGGGTTACGCGTGGCTAAAAGATGATCAAGTCGTGTTCGATTTGGATTCTTCAGTGAGTGCTGTTGGTCATTGTCGACTCGATCCGCAAACAATTAACAGCCATTATTGGCAGCAATGCGAACAATCTTCGATTCCGGCAAATGCGGCTAATATGCGGCATGCTGCGGATCTGGTTTGGCAACATATAACGCAATTGCAACAACACTATAATTTAAACGATGTTGCGTTTGTGGTGCCGTCGCACTATCAGTCAAGCAATTTACAATTATTATTAGGAATTGCGCGTTCTTGCCAGCTTAACGTTCAGGCCCTACTGAATAAATCTGTTCTCGCTTTAGCGCAGGTTGTTAATGCTGATGGCAACTATTTGCATATCGATGTGCAATTACACCAAACGGTTTGTACGCAGGTAAATCTTGATACAGGGGTACTTAAGCTCGGCACGATCGAAGTGATACAAAACGTCGGTATTCAAAGCATGTATGACGCTTTACTAAAAGCGATACAGGCCAATTTTATTCGTAACGATCGTTTTGACCCCTTGCACCATGCGCAAACAGAGCAGCAATTGTTCGACCAATTAGCTGTTGCGGCAAAAGAGATTCAAAGTACTGGTAAAGCCAACATCAGTGTTGATCACCAGCAGCGTTTGCACACCACCAGTATCGATAGTAAACAATGGCAAGCTTGCTTAGCACCTTTTACCAAGACTTTAATCAGCGCTGGGGCTAAATATTCACAGGTTTTTATTGACCTAAACAATGCCTTTAGTGGTGAGTCACTCAGCGAATGCGAAGCTGCTGGCTTTGTAAGTTTACAGACGCCCTTGCTCGATGCTACAAGCTTGATCAACGACGCCAGTACGGGCGAGTCACTGGTGTATAAAACTGAGCTGCCGGTTGCTTCATTGCAAACTGATACACCAAGCGCTAACGCAGCACCCGTTGCTGAAGCCGCCGCGAACGTTAATGCTGGGAACAAAAATGTTGCTGAATCAAACCAAGTCGTTACCCATCTTCTGTGTATGGGGAATGCAGTGGCTTTAGAGCATGCGCTGATTGGTTTGCACAATAACCAACTTAGCATTAATCACGCAGACAATGGCAATGTAAATAATTTGCTGAGTGACGGAACCCTTTTTGTTATGAATAACGACTCAGCAAATCGAAATGCCAGCAACTTAAAACTAAATGATCGTCTTGGTTCTAATTTAGCTGATGGCGTTATCACTGCTATACACGTTAGCTAGTGTTGAATGATTAGGTAACTTAATGGCACGTAAGATCCGCAACTCATCGACTTTTAGCTTATCTTTTTTAGATATTATGTCCTGCGGTTTGGGTGCGGCCGTGCTTATTTTCTTATTGCTGCGCCATGACATGGATTCACCACAAACGCCGCTGGATCCCAAAGACATAGCCGAAGTGAGTTTGCTTGAAGAAGAAATAAAAATTGGCGAAAAAAATTTAGTACGCATCCGTAATACAATTTCTGAGATCAGTGACGAGACAGTTGTCGCGCAAGGTCTTGCACGAAAAATCGAAGAAGATATTAAGAAGTTAAAAAGTTTACTAGAAGAAATTGCACCAGACTCCAGCTTAGATGTGCCCGGCTTAAAAGCCAAGATTGCTAAACTCGAAGCACAAAAGAAAGCGCTCGAAAACACGGTGCCATCCGGTAATAAAGCCTACGAATTTACCGGTGATGGACAACGCCAATATTTAACGGGGATACAACTTGGCGGAGAAAATGTATTAATTTTGGTCGACACGTCTGCCAGTATGCTGGATGAAACGATTATTAATATCTTGCGCCGACGTAATATGCAAGATGATGTAAAACGCAGTGCCCCAAAATGGCAACGCGCCACGGCAATCACTCAATGGGTCATTGCTAATATGCCATTAAATGCCGATTTTCAAGTTTGGAGTTTTAATGATGAAGTCATGTCGGTCATCGGTGATGACAAAGACGAATGGTACGAAGTTGGTGATAAAGTTGCTTTAGCAAAAGCAGTGCGAGGGGTTAAACAAATTGTGCCAAATAATGGCACGAATATGGAAAAGGTGTTTAAAGCCGCAATGGATATGAACCCTCGGCCTGATAATATTTTCTTAATTACCGATGGTTTGCCAACCATTGGCGAGAAACCGTCAAAAAGCGGTAATGTAACTGGCGTACAGCGCTATCGAATATTTAGAGAAGCCGTGAATCATGTCTTGCCAGGTGTTCCGGTGAATACCATGTTATTGCCATTAGAGGGAGACCCCTACGCCGCTGCGGCATTTTGGCGTTTGGCTATTATTTCCGGTGGCTCTTTTGTGACACCCGCGAGGGACTGGCCATGAGTACACGGCGCAGTCGACGTGGTAACGAAGATACCAATATCTCGTTCTTGGATATTATTTGTTGTGGCTTTGGTGCAATTGTATTGCTGCTGGTTATTGTGCGACCAACTGAACCTGTGGTCATTGAAGAGTCACTCATTAAAGAAGATGGCATTGTGCGCGCTTTGCAAGAACGCTTGTTTGAAATTCGCGGCCAAGTGCAATATCTGGAAACAGACTTAAATGCCAAACAAGAACAACTTGGCAAAGACACGCGCCGAGTGGCAATTCTACGCAGCGAGTTTGATTTGCTGAATTCACGTCGCACAGCTATTGAAGACAATGGTGCTGAAGACGCTACACAGGCATTAGATTTGCAGGTTGCCTTGCAAACTCTGACTCGTGAGATGCGTGCGTTGTTGAAAGGGCGTGTTGCTAAGAATGATTATATCGGCGGTGTGCCAGTTGATTCGGAATACATTGTTTTTATTATCGACTCGTCTGGCAGTATGACTCAAAACGCATGGGGCAGACTCAGAAGAGAAGTGCGTAATACGTTAGCCATTCACCCAAGAGTTAAAGGTATTCAAGTGATGAACACAGACGGTCAATTAATGTTTCCGACCTTACGTGGACAATATATGAAAGATAGCCCAAGCCGGCGCCGTGAAATACTACGCAGGCTGGCAACCTGGAATGCCTTTGCGCAAAGTAATCCAGTGCCAGGGATTACGGCTGCATTTCGACAGTTTTATGATAAAAAGAAGAAGATTAGTTTGTATGTTTTTGGTGATGACTTTCAAGGCAGGTCGGTTCGCCGTGTGTTAGATTTAATTGGTGATCTAAATAAAAGTAACCGTGCAGGTGATACGCTGGTACGTATTCACACTGTCGGTTTTCCAGTTCAATTGCTTCGCGAGCCATCGCTGAATAGTTCTGGAGTGCGCTTTGCGACCTTGATGCGTGAATTGGCAGAGCAAAATAATGGCACATTTATAGGGCTTAACGATGTTAGATAATTTACAAAAAGTGTTGCGTTTAAGCGTGACCATGCTAATGCTTTTACTGATCAGCGCGTGTGCAAGCAATGTTGTGGTTAAGGGCAAAGTCCCAACTCCGTTGGTTGAAAAGATTCCGTTATCAGGTAAGTTGGTGTATTCCGATGAATTTAAAAGCTATACCTACAATGAGGCTGAAAAAGGCCGAGCCTTGACCAGCCTTAATTTTGGGCAGGCGCAAGTTGATCTGTTTAATGACGTATTCAATGCAGTGTTAGTCAATTCGAATGAGCAAAACGATGCTGCCGATTTGATCATTGAGCCTGAAATTATTGATTTTCAATACACGGTACCCCGCGAGACTAAGCTGAAGTTGTATGAAATTTGGTTGAAGTATCGATTAAAAATTAGTAATTCAAGCAATCAACAGTTGGCTGACTGGGTCGTTAAAGGGTATGGCAAGACACCAACTGGCACGCTGACATCGGCTTCGTCTGCATTTAATGCCGCCGCCAATGTGGCGCTTAGAGATGTAGGTGCTCAGTTGTCGATTGGCTTTGCCCGCCAGCCAAATATTAAAGCGATGCTTGGCGATGGTACAAGCACTGCTCAACGTTCACAAGAGTCATCGTTAGAAGAAACAGCGTTAGACAAAACAGCGTCGGACAAAAAAGAGGATCAATAACATGTTTAAAAATAGTTTATTCATATTGTTACTTATTACCTTATCTGCGTGTACGACAATTAATATCGATCAAGTTAAGTTAGAAGATACCGTACCGTTGGTCGAAGGCGATGCAATGGTGATTCTCGGTCGACACCATTCCCCAGAGTTTGAAACAGAAGCAAGTTTAATTTCATGTTTGGCGGGCAAGTTGCGCAATGGTACTCAGAGTGTCAATATCATTCCACAAGCCGAATTCGTGGATGCATTTTACCCATGGTTTGAAGCACGTACTGCGCCGTTACACCCAAACAAACTAAAGCGCGTGTTAGACCTGCCTCAAGTAGCCAAGCAAATAGAAAAACTGAATATCCGTTATTTTGTCTGGGTTGAAGGCTCGACTGAACGCACAGGCGGATCAGGCAGTTTAAGCTGTTCTGTTGGTCCTGGTGGCGGCGGTTGTTTTGGTTTTAGCACTTGGGAAGACACCAGTGATTATGAAACCACCATCTGGGATGTCACGTCATTTAAAGAAGTTGGCCGAGTGAGTACCGACGCAGTCGGCACATCCTATATGCCAGCATTTATTGTGCCAGTCCCGTTGCTTGCGCAAGTCCAAGGTGATGCTTGCAATGGTATGGGTAAGCAGTTGGTTAATTTTTTTAAAAAGGATGAAAACGCACTTAAAACGCTTAAATAACGATGTTTAGTAAACCCATATTTATTTTCATTGCGCTCTGTTTTTCGATTGCGGTGCTTGCTGAATCCGGTGCTGAAACGTCTCAAGAGTTGCGAACTCAACATGAATACTCTGATGGTTCTGAGCTAACAGGTGCAGCTAAAAAAATACATCAAAGTATCGTCAGTCAA
>CAZOBR010000149.1:0-5050 GCA_964578035.1 uncultured Gammaproteobacteria bacterium | reverse complement strand
AACCAACGGAGGTTCCGCCGAATTTTTCAACAATTATTGTCATAGTAAAACAATTGTAACAAATAGAATTTAGTGTGCCGCTTGGCGACACAATTAGGGAGAGCGATTAAACCTTTTTTAAGCGTATGTGTAAATGATTTGAGCGCAATGTTTGTGCCTAAACTCTCTTATTATCCACCATGCTAGGCAGAATGCTTATTTACTGTGCTTGTTCAGTTACCCAAGCCGTTACCGCAGTAAGACACTTCTCTAGATCAGATGCATTTGGAATGCCCCCTTCAGCCATATCTGGTCGGCCACCGCCACGGCCTGCAGCAAGTGCCGTGATGGTTTGTATTAGTTTACCAGCGGGGTATTGCTTACTAATACCTTTTGCAACACCGGCCAGCAAGGTTACTTTGCCATCGATTTCTGCGCCCAACACAATAACACCGTTGTCGTGCTTATCTTTGAACTGATCGATGGTGTCTCGCAAAATACTTTTGTCAACCCCATCCATAATACTGGTTAGTAACTGAACATCTCCAACTTGCTCAATTTTACTGTTCAAGTCTTCGCTACCTCCGCCACTGGCTAGCATTTTTTGCAGCTTCTTTTTATCTGCTTCTAAGGTTTTAATATTTGCTTGTAATTGCTCGATCCGCGGCGTTAGATTGGCTGGGTCAGTCTTCAACAGGCTAGCAGCACTTTTTAATAAGACTTGTTGTTCGTTCAACCATTGCACAGCACCACGCTGCGACACAGCTTCAATACGACGCACACCCGCAGCCACACCAGACTCACCAACAATTTTAAACAAGCCAATCTCAGATGTATTTGCCACATGTGTGCCGCCACACAACTCTAGAGAAAAATCGCTCATTGAGATAACGCGTACTTCAGCGCCGTACTTTTCACCAAATAATGCTTCAGCGCCGGCGGCTTTGGCTTGCTCAATCGGCATAATGGCGGATTCAACTTGGTGTTGGCCAAAAATTTGTTCGTTAACAATTTGCTCTATTTGCTCAAGTTCAGCGTGTGACACAGGCGCGTCATGAGAAAAGTCAAAGCGCAAACGTTGCGGGTTAACCATTGAGCCTTTTTGCTTCACATGTGCACCAAGCACTTGGCGCAAAGCTGCATGTAACAGATGCGTGGCTGAATGATTCGCCGCTGTAGAAAGTCGCGCACTCGGGGCTACACTCAATTCAGCGGTGTCACCAACATTAACAGTGCCTTGGGTGACATGACCAAAATGCACAAAGGCGCCATTGGCTAATTTTCGGCAATCATTAACACTAATCTGCGCATTGCTGGTTGTAATCTCACCGCTGTCGCCAACTTGACCACCACCTTCAGCGTAAAATGGTGTGTTATCAAAAACCAATACTGCGTCATTACCGCTTGGTACTGCGGTCGCATCAACACCATTTGTTTGCAGTGCCAACACCTTAGCTTGCCCTTTTAAATGGTTATAGCCAATAAAATCAGTAGCTGAATCAACACGAATTGTCACTTCATCTTGACCCGCAAACTGACTGCTACTGCGTGCCCTTTCTCGCTGCTGCGCCATAAGCTCATTGAAACCATCTTCGTCAACAACCATATCGCGCTCACGCGCGACATCAGCGGTTAAATCAAGCGGAAACCCATAGGTGTCATACAATAAAAAAACCAAATCACCCGGCACCGTTTTGCCATCAAGATTCGATGCTTTGTGTTCAAATATTTTCAAACCTTGGTCTAAGGTTTCGGCAAAGCGTCGCTCTTCTTTTTCCAACGCTGCTTCAATAGTGCTCTGTTGCTCAATCAGCTCCGGATAGGCCTGCCCCATTTCCTTAGCTAACGGCGCAACTAATTTATGGAAAAATGGCGTTTGACCACCTAGTTGATAGCCGTGACGAATTGCACGACGAATAATTCGGCGCAACACGTAGCCACGGCCTTCATTCGATGGCGTTACACCGTCGGCAATCATAAATGAGCAAGAACGAATATGATCGGCGATAACACGCACTGAATGATGCGTTGTATCATTTACACCAATAACTGAACATATCTCTTTGATTAAATTAGAAAAAAGATCAATCTCATAATTGTTATTAACGTGTTGCATCACCGCGGCAATGCGCTCTAATCCCATGCCAGTATCAACCGATGGTTTTGGTAGAGGTGTTAATGTGCCATCAGACGAGCGATCGTATTGCATGAAAACGAGGTTCCATATTTCAATATAGCGGTCACCATCTTCTTCAGGTGTTCCTGGCGGGCCACCCCAAAATTGCTCACCGTGATCGTAAAATATTTCACTGCACGGACCACATGGGCCAACATCGCCCATTGACCAAAAATTATCTTTTTCACCAATACGTGAAAAGCGTTGATCACTGACACCAATTTCGTTTAGCCAAATGTCTTGTGCTTCAGAGTCTTGATCAAAAACGGTGATCCACAGCTTTTCTTCAGGCAAGCCTAACTCCTGGGTTAAAAACTCCCAGGCAAATTTAATTGCATCTCGCTTAAAGTAATCACCAAAACTAAAGTTACCCAACATTTCAAAAAACGTATGATGCCTAGCGGTATAACCAACATTCTCTAAATCATTGTGTTTCCCGCCCGCGCGAACGCAACGTTGCGATGTTGTAGCACGCGTGTAATCGACTTTTTCATTGCCTAGAAACACATCTTTGAATTGCACCATGCCAGCATTGGTGAACAATAACGTTGGGTCATTGCCAGGAACCAGAGAACTACTGCTTACTTTTTGGTGTTGTTTTGCTTCAAAAAAATCTAAGAAGCGCTGTCTCAATTCAGCTGTTTTCATAACAAAATTAGTATATTACGCTGCAAACATAAATTAATTTGCAAGCATTATTAAATTATTAGGTAATGGTAAATCTTTTTTCCGGAGCGCTAAACTGCAGAGATGCTAAAAACACTATTTAGCACAGTCATTATAGTCACTAATATCCTTATAACCATACTTTTTTTGCTCTTGAATCGAGAGTTTAAATCACCCAGTTTGCGCTACTGCACTCTTCAACTCGACTTAAAAATCAAACTCTTAAATATCTAATTTTCAGCGCTAGACTTCGAAACTTTATAGAACACCCAACCGCCAACTGCCCCAGCAAGACATTGTCCATAAAAGCCCAGATCTCGAGCGCCTGCAATGGCAACGACATCAAATAGATGTTGCATGCTTAACAATATAGCAGCGAGAGCACACGCACCGGCCAATGGGTACAAGAAACGTTCTGACCGTTGCGCGTATTTGCGCGCTACCCAAATTAAAAAGGCAGCAACAATGAATGCTATGAGCAAGCCCACCGCAATAAAAAGCCCATAGCCTTTGGCTAATCCGAGCCAGTCGTATAAAGTAAGCCCTATTCTTTGAGCAATGCTTATTTCGGCACCGACAGAAATTAAGCCATTGACAATAAACTGACTATGCGAAAAGCTCGCAAGCGTAAATGCAGCTAACCATGAAAGAAAAAAAGATGAAAAATAACGTTTTAAAAATTCAAAACTTGTTTGGATCATACCGAAAAGTACTCTCTATTCTGTGTTGTCGCTACCCTACCAAAGTAGAACTGCTGAGACAATCTGTGATGCATAAAGCACCTGCTTTAAAGAGAATCCCCAAAGCACTCCTACTCTTTATTGCCATCTTATGTCTTGCTCAACCTGTTATTGCTAAAGACTATGCTCAATTGAACTTGGAGTATAAGGTTAAAACCATTGCTAAAGGCCTTGATTCGCCTTGGAGCATGGTGCAAGTCGCTGGCGATGAGTGGTTGGTCACTGAGCGTGATGGCGATGTGGTCTATATTTCAGCGGCTGGACAGTCGATACACAACTTAAATTTAAAAGACTTATATGTAAAAGGACAAGGCGGTTTGATGGATATCATGAAAGGCCCTGATTTTGATACTAATGGGACTTTATTCTTGAGCTACTCAAAGGGTACAAGAAGTGAAAACCGTATCGCCGTGGTTAAAACCCAATTTGTTAATGGAACATTCTCTGAAGCATCACTGGTGTTTGAACTCGGCGAAAATAAAAACACCGCGTTTCACCACTCCGCTAAACTTTTATTACTGCCTGACAATACCTTACTTCTAAGCAGCGGCGATGGTTTTGATTTTCGCGAACATGCGCAAAAAATGTCTAGTCAGATGGGCAAGGTGTTACGGATCAATTTAGACGGTAGTATTCCAAGCAATAATCCTTATGTATCTGCAGCAAATCCTCTAAGCCATGCGATTTACTCGCGCGGACATCGCAATCTACAAGGCATGGTTTACGACACAGCAAACAAGCGCGTTATTGCTCATGAACACGGGCCTGCTGGCGGCGATGAACTGAATGTTATTCAGCCAACATTAAACTATGGCTGGCCGATTATCACCTACGGCAAAGATTATTCAGGTGCGCAAATTACCCCATTTACTGAATATCCGGGTATGCAGCAACCCGCGATAAACTGGACACCATCAATCGCCCCTTCTGGTATGGCTTTTTATTCTGCTGAAACAAATCCAGCATTTCCGAAATTGCAGCAACACTTGCTTGTAACAACTCTAGTAGATCGACGTTTATACGCCATTGATGCCACAGGTGATCAATTCACGCAGTATACAGTTTTTGATGATATCCAGGGTCGGCTACGCGATGTTGTAATCGCTGACTCTGGCAATGTGGCAGTGCTTACCGATGGTGGTAATGCTGAGCTTTTGCTCATATCAGCCGAATAAACTCAATCAACGTCTACTTGCGGTAAACATATGCGAATTTGTTGCGAGGTGAAACCGCGGCTTTGCATAAAGCGGGCACGCTTAGACCAAGTGTTGTAGTCGCTCACAGAGGAATTGCCATATTTTTTTTGATATTGATCGTTGGCATTATCGAACCAAATAGCTGCGTCCATATCTAAATATTCCGCAATTAAATCAGTGGCAATTCCTTTATCACTTAGCTCACTACGTATTTTAATTGGGCCAAAACCGCGATTCGCACGATAACGCACATACGATTCGGCGAAACGTTGGTCGCTTAAATAGTTAAGCTG
>CAZOBR010000148.1:0-5106 GCA_964578035.1 uncultured Gammaproteobacteria bacterium | reverse complement strand
AGCTTTTTCACGAACCACCTTACCTTCAGTATCGTCTAGTGAGTATTGAACATTAAACACTAAGTTATAACTATCAACTTTGCCACGTTCATCTAAGGTGCCCGGATTACGTCGTGAATTGACGTCAGTCACATTAACAATTACATCAGCGCCCTGCGCGCTTGGGGCAATTGTGGCGCCCGCGCGGATTAGAACTTCTTCTAGTTTCTCTTTAAACGAGCCATCCGGTGCTTCCACATACATGTTTTGAATGCCTTCTGGTAACGGGATATTACCGCGCAAATGAAATCCACACGCAGTAATCGCAAATGTAAGCAGTAACATCGCACTAACACGTGCAACATTTTTGTAAACAGAACTTTTATTGATTGGGGTTTTGGAAACAAACATATTCATTTACTCATGACCTAGTGCAGTTTTATTTTTTACAGTCTTGAATTGTAGCGTAACAGACGGTGTTTGCCAGACTAATTAGCAACAATATTAACCAACTTATTCGGCACAACAATGATTTTTCGCACTGTCACGCCTTCTAAGAAGCGTTGAACATTAGAGTCAGCTTGCGCAGCTTGCTCAATTTCATCTTTGCTAGCCGAGGCTGAAAAATCTAATTTAGCCCGTAACTTACCGTTTACTTGAACCACATAGGTAACTTCGTCTTTCACTAACGCAGACTCATCGACTACCAGCCAAGCGCTTTCTCGTAAGGGTTCAACACTACCAAATTCATGCCAAAGCGATTCGCATAAATGCGGTGTAATGGGCGCCAAAATTTTGATCAAACTATGACAAAGCTCAGACAACACCGGCGCAGCCGCATCGCCCATCGCTTGCCAATCAGCTTTTTCAGCGGCATTGGTGAGTTCCATCGCCGCCGCAACTACCGTGTTAAATTGTTGACGATCATAGTCGCGCAATACACGCTGAATAATTGTATGCGTGATTAACCGCGTTGTTTTGGCAGGCGCGTTCAATTCTTGACTTGCTAAACTAAACGGAACTAAACGCGTTTCGCTCAAAATTTCTTGGTGCTTATTAAACAATGCCCAAACGCGGCGTAGAAAACGCGAGCCACCGGCAATGGCATCATCGTTCCACTCTAATGATTGATCGGGTGGCGCCGCGAACATGGTAAATAAGCGCACAGTATCGGCTCCGTATTTATCAATCATGCTTTGCGGGTCTACGCCGTTATTCTTCGACTTAGACATTTTCTCAACACCACCAATCTCAACCGCTTGACCATCTTCAATTAAAGTTGCACCAACGACGCTACCTTTATCGTCTAAGGAAAGCTCAACATCCGCAGGATTATAAAAGTGACGTTTGCCGCTTTGATCAATTCGATAATACGTTTCAGCGGTGACCATGCCCTGTGTTAACAGGCGCTTAAATGGCTCGTCTGAATTGATTAAACCAACATCGCGCATTAGTTTGTGAAAGAAACGAGCGTATAAAAGATGCATCACCGCATGCTCAATACCGCCCACGTATTGGTCTACTGGCAACCAATGATCAGCGCGGTCATCCAACATGGCCGTATCTAAATTCGGACAACAATAGCGCGCGTAGTACCAAGATGACTCAAAGAAAGTATCAAACGTGTCGGTTTCTCGTTGTGCTAGTTCACCCGTAATAGGATGAATTGTGTCGATAAACGATGCCATTTTTTTAATTGGCGAGCCGACGCCATCCATCACAACCTCAGTTGGTAATTCAACTGGGAATTGATCCGCCGGAACCGCCTCACCATCAGCACCGTAAATAAATGGAATCGGACAACCCCAATAACGTTGACGCGACACGCCCCAATCGCGTAAGCGATAATTTATTTGCTGCTCGCCTTTGTCATTATCAATTAGCCATTGCGTAATATTGGCTTTGGCCGTTTCTGAGTCTTGGCCATCAAACTCACCTGAATTTTTTAACACACCGTATTCAACGTAAGCAGACTCACTAATATCAAGCTGACCGTCGGCGGGGTAAATAACGGGTTTAATCTCAATGCCATACTTACTGGCAAACTCGTAATCACGTTGATCGTGAGCAGGTACGGCCATCACAGCACCTGTACCGTAGGTCATTAACACAAAGTTCGCGCACCAAACTGGAATGGGCTCACCACTGATTGGGTGTTGCGCATTGATACCTAAAGAAATGCCGAGTTTTTCCATTGTCTCCATATCAGCTTCAGCGGTAGAACTTTGCTGACACTGTTTGCGAAACGCGGCTATTTGATCATTGGATTCGGCCGCCGCAATTGCTAATGGGTGATCGGCGGCAACCGCTAAATAGGTCACGCCCATAATCGTATCTGGGCGGGTTGTGAATACCGCTAAGTCCTTAACCCCATCAACAACATCACCATCGTCAAGCTTAAATACTGCTTCCGCGCCGACTGATTTGCCAATCCAATTGCGCTGCATAATTTTGACGGAATCTGGCCAACCTTCAAGATCATCCAAGCCCGACAATAATTCTTCTGCGTAATCAGTAATTTTGATAAACCACTGAGGGATTTTCTTTTTCTCAACCAACGCGCCAGATCGCCAACCACGGCCATCAATTACCTGCTCGTTGGCTAATACCGTTTGATCAACTGGATCCCAATTAACTTCAGCTTCTTTTTTATAGACCAAGCCACGCTCATACAGCTTGGTAAAGAACCATTGCTCCCAGCGATAATAATCTGGCTCGCAGGTAGCAAGTTCGCGACTCCAGTCGTAACTAAAACCAAGGCGCTTTAATTGCTCGCGCATATTACTGATGTTTTGCACGGTCCATGCTGCTGGCGCGGTTTGATTTTGAATCGCGGCATTCTCGGCAGGCAAACCAAAGGCATCCCAGCCCATTGGGTGTAATACATTTTTACCCAACATGCGTTGATAACGACTGATGACATCACCAATGGTGTAGTTGCGAACGTGCCCCATATGCAACTTGCCTGACGGGTATGGAAACATCTCTAAACAGTAAAATTTTTCTTTGCTACTGTCTTCGACTGCTTTAAAAACATCCGCCTCGAGCCATTCGCGCTGAATCTCGACTTCAAGTTCTTGTGGGTTGTAATCTGATTGCATATTCGGCAAATCACGTGAAAATTGATAATTTGAGTTAGCCGTTAATTGTAACGTGGCTATGCTCGATTATCACTTACTTTAAACGACTTATTGTGCGTGCTTATGTGTAGTGTATTGAAGAGAATATTAAGTTAGTTATGCTTCTTATCAAGGCTACGCAAATAATCCATTTTTTCACGAATCTTTATTTCCAAGCCACGGTCAACTGGTTCGTAAAAAATTTCATCAATTAGCTCGTCTGGCAAATAGCGTTCACCCGCTGCATAACCGCCTTCTTCGTTATGCGCATAACGATAATCTTTGCCGTGTCCTAGGTCTTTCATCAATGATGTCGGTGCATTGCGAATATGCATTGGCACTTCTAAAGAGCCTGTTTGCTTAATCACCGACATGGTTTTTTTATACGCGGTGTAGACGGCATTACTTTTGGCTGCTATTGCAAGATAGATAATGGCCTGCGCCAGAGCCAATTCGCCTTCCGGGCTGCCGAGCCGCTCTTGTGTTTCCCAAGCATCCAATGCAATACGCAAACCACGCGGATCTGCATTACCAATATCTTCGGATGCCATTCTAACTACTCGCCGCGCGAGGTATTTGATGTCGGTTCCACCATCAATCATTCGGCACAACCAATACAACGCGGCATCTGGATCTGAGCCTCTAACAGATTTATGCAGCGCTGATATTTGATCGTAAAACCCATCACCGCCTTTATCAAAACGCCGAGTGCCACCGCCGCTTAAAATTTCATTGATCAGCGTTGCACTAATTACACCATCTTCGCTTAAGTCACTGGCTATTTCTAACATCGTCAGTGCACGACGTGCATCACCATCCACTATCTTGGCAAGCTGACGTTGATCAGCTTCTTGCATGGTCAAATTTAATGAACCTAAACCGTATTCAGTGTCGCTGAGTGCGCGCTCGATTAAGCAAACGATGTCGTCTTCGCTGAGGCTCTGCAACACATATACCCGCACTCGTGACAACAATGCATTATTTAACTCAAACGATGGGTTTTCAGTCGTGGCACCAACAAATAAAATTGTGCCGCTTTCGATGTGTGGTAAAAAAGCATCTTGTTGGGCTTTATTAAACCGATGCACCTCGTCGACAAACAATACCGTATTACCCATGCCAGCGGCTTGGCGGTCGGAAGCGGTTTGCACCGCTTCGCGAATGTCTTTAACGCCAGACAACACCGCCGACAAAGACACAAAGTGCGCTTCGCTGTGCTCGGCCAACAGCTTTGCTAAGGTTGTTTTGCCTGTGCCAGGTGGCCCCCAAAAGACCATAGAGTGAAGCTTGCCTGTTGCTATGGCGGTACGAAGTGGTTTGTTTTCGCCAAGCAATTGGCGTTGACCAACAACGTCTGACAGTTTGCGTGGTCTGAGGCGGTCTGCGAGTGGTGAGTAGGCGTATTGCGATTTAATAATAATTCTCGCGATTAATCATTAATTAACTTCAGTTTCAGAGATTATTTTCCAGCGTTGCCATTCTTTGCGCAAAACCAATCGCTTGCGAATCATGTCTGAATAGTTATCCGAGAGATAGTCTTGGTTAAACGTCACTGTACTTTGAGTATTTTTATTACTGAAAGTAACTTGATAGTCACTTAAATTTAAAGTGACTTTTTTAGCCGGCGTGACTCGTTTTCGGCGCTGCGCTTGCCAAACTTTATTACTAACACCATTAGCAGGTATAAAACTTCTACTATAGAAACTTAAATAACGCTCACTGTCACCCGCTTCCCAAGCGCGTTTCCACTGGTCGATTTCATAACTGATGTCTAACTTTAACAGCGACTGCAGCTCGTCTTCAGCGGAGCTTAAGCTTTTCTTTAAACGTCTTTGTCGAGCTTCATTATCTCGTTTTGCTTGCTCTGCTTGTTGTTTAGCAACGGCTATCTGCTGCTCTAATTGCTCAGGGCTGAGGGTTTGCGGCTGATCGCGTTGGGTAACTTCGCGGACTCTACTCTCACCAAAACCATTTTGCGCAACGTTAACATCACCATCACTCTCAGCAT
>CAZOBR010000147.1:0-5138 GCA_964578035.1 uncultured Gammaproteobacteria bacterium | reverse complement strand
TAACAAGAAATACGCCAAAGCCACTCATAATTCATGGGCAATGATTACTAAAAATGGCGATCGACTAAAAAACGATGATGGCGAAACTGGCGCTGGGATGATTATTTTAAACGTCCTAGAACAACAAAAAATCACCGACCATGTCATCGTGGTCACTCGTTGGTATGGCGGTGTGCATCTTGGTGGTGATCGCTTTAGGCATGTTCTAAGCTGCGCAAAAACCTATATAAATCACTTTAAGCTTGCTTAGAAACCTTTTAGTTTTAGCGCCAGATCTGTTGCGCTGGATGCATTTGTCAACGCCACTTCATCCGATATAACGCCATCTCTAACAAGTTCTTGCAAGTGCTCATCAAAGTGCAGCATCCCTTCGACTTTATCGCCGCCTTTAATCAAATCTTTAATTTCTTTAACACGCATAGGATCAACAATAAGCTCGCGCGCTAATGGCGTAACCGTAAATACCTCGCACGCCACTGTGCGGCCACCGCCCTCTTTCTTTGGCAACAAGCGTTGGGTTACAACGGAGCGTAAGTTATGCGCCAGTTTTGCGCGAATAGTTGATTGCTCTTCGCCATCAAAACTCGACACCATACGGGTAATTGCGTCTGCAGAGTTGGGCGCATGCAAGGTACTGAATACAAGGTGGCCAGTTTCCGCGGCTGTTAAAGCGATTTCGATACTTTCTGGGTCGCGCATCTCGCCCATTAGAATAATGTCGGGATCTTCGCGCAGCGCCGCCTTCATTGCCAACGCAAAATCAGGCACATCAAGTCCTATTTGACGTTGCGAAATAACGCAACGATGTTCTGTAAACATATATTCAACCGGGTCTTCAATAGTCAAAATATGTTGGTAGCGCTCTTTATTAACTTCGTTCAGCAATGACGCCATCGACGTTGATTTACCCGAACCGGTTGCACCCGAAAAAATAACCAAGCCTTGGCGCATCTTAGCAATGTTTACAACTTGCTGTGGTAAACCAAGCTCATCAGGCAAAGGAATAACATTACTAATAACCCGCATCACAACGGCTAAGCTACCAAGTTGGCGAAACATATTTACGCGAACTCGGTTGCCTTCGTTGTCGCTCAATGCCAAATCCACTTGGTTGTCTTGTTTAAATAAGTCTAAATAGTACTTAGACATCAACGGGAAAAACAAGCGTTCGATCATTTCGTCGGTCATTTCCGGTGAACCTTTAACCTGTCGAATACGGCCATCGAGGCGCATCATAATTTGATGCCCAGCACGAATATGAATATCAGAGGCTTTAAACTGACATGCCGAACTAATTATACTGGTTAAAAACTCAAGCGCTTCTCGAACCTGTGGCGTTTGTTTTTCTTTAGAATTAGGCGTTGTGTCCGTTGGTTGCATAATATTTTTATCGTTTTTAGAGTTACTGGGTCAGCGCTTTAAAATGCTGATAAGCCAGACCATTATCCAAGCAGTGTCTCGCTTTTTCAACCGCCAAAGACAAACTATCTGCTTGTCGGTGCGCAAACAAAACATTGCCCGCTGCGAGTAAAAGACTGTCTCTTGCAACTTCAACATTGTCGTATCTGGCTTGCAACACATCGACACCAATCTCTAGTGTGCGTAGCACTAAGTCTGACGCGGTATCAGCTTCGGCAGCGCTATCTAGTTGAGATGCAGCTGTCAGAGCTGCGCAGTTGTGTGGAAATAAATCGATACTATCGAGCAACTCTTTTTCAGCCCCCACTTCATCGGGCAGCACATCAGCAAACAAAAATCGGCGTAATGGTTTATTCAAAGCTGGCGCTAAACCGCCTTCAACGCCTTTAATAAGCAGTGTGCTCGAATAGCCTGCTTGTTGAGCAACGCTTGCATAAATCTCTGGATAGGCTTTGTGCACGTAACCCAAGACTAAATGCGTGCTTTGCGCACCTTTAACCGGCATCAATAAGCGCTCTAACGTTGTAACAGCAGTCCGTTTTACAATGCGATCACGTAAGCCATTTAAGCTGGCTAGTTTCTGCGCATAATCACATTGATCAGCGTAAGCCCAAGCCACATCAGAAATATTCCGTGCTGCACGAGACAAGGTATCAAACATGTTCATGCCAGCTAACTTATAAACCTTATGAGCAGTTACGCCGTGTTTTGGCCCAACCGTCTCAACACCATGTATTACTGCGGGTAAACCACAGGCGCTTAATAGTGCAGGCAAAAACGGTGTCATACTAATATGGCGTTGATAGCCATCAAATGGATCGGCTAATGACCACAATTGCGGCACAGGCGCAATAATGCTTAGCGACTCAGACTGCAAAGCATCGAACAAACCATAGAACTCATCAAGCGATTCACGCTTCATGCGTAAGGCAATTAAAAAAACCGCTAATTGCACCTCGTCAATCATGCCGTTCAACGCGGCACTCATTACCGCAGATGCTTCATCTCTTGCAATATCTCGACCACGGTCTGGCCCAACCGCAACCCGCTGAATAACATCGCGCATTAACTGCTGAGCTTGCACTTGGTCTATAACTTGATTCGACGTCATTGCAGCGATACTAATATGGTTTTTATGGCTTTACTTTGCATATTTGGATGATGCCACAAAAGACTTGCTGATAGTGTGTGTCGAATGTTTTTGACGCCATTTATTGTTAAGAACTGTGTTTATAAAAAATTTCATCTCATATGTTTTAAACAACGGAAGCCTTGTCGTGTGCTTTACGTTAAAATACTCACATGCAAAATTACCCAATTTTTATGCGCTTGCAAAACCAAGCCTGCTTAGTCGTGGGCGGCGGCCCTGTGGCATTGCGAAAAATACGATTAATGACCAAAGCCGGCGCCAAAATAACCGTTGTTGCGCCAGTACTGTGCGAAGAATTAACCGAAGAGTTTGGGCAAAGCATTACTCACATCGCTCGTGAGTTTACAGACAATGACCTACAAGGCTTTCGCCTAGTTACTGCGGCTACGAACATGCCTGAGGTTAACCAGCACGTTTCTGAATTAGCCCAAGCACAAAACATACCCGTTAACGTAGTCGATCAGCCTGAGCTTTGTAGTTTTATAACACCCTCAATTGTGGATCGCTCACCCGTATTAATTGCAATATCCACAGGCGGCGGCGCACCCGTCTTAGCGCGTTTTTTACGCACCAAGATTGAGTCGCTGATTCCATCTAATTATGGAAAGCTCGCAAATGCAATGAATAAGTATCGTGACTTACTAAAAGCGCAATTGCCAGATGAAGATGCTCGCAGAAAATTTTGGGATAAAGTCGTTAACGGCCCTATTGCAGAAAAGTTTTTATCCGGCCGTGAGACACAAGGCGATACGCAATTAGAACACGCCATCAAGTCAATAAACGCCAACATTAATAGCGAGCAGGGAGAAGTATGGTTAATTGGTGCCGGACCCGGTGAGGCAGACTTGTTAACGTTTAGAGCACTACGTTTAATGCAACAGGCCGATGTTGTTTTATACGATCGCTTAGTCAGTCCTGAAATACTCGATCTAACACGGCGCGATGCAGACCGAATCTATGTTGGCAAGAAACGATCGGAGCATGCCGTACCACAAAATGAAATCAACCAGCTATTGGTTGATCTTGCGCTGCAAGGCAAAACCGTGGTTCGGTTGAAAGGTGGAGACCCGTTTATATTTGGTCGCGGCGGCGAAGAAATTGAGCTATTAAGTAAAGCGGGCGTGTCGTTTCAAGTTGTGCCAGGCATTACTGCGGCAAGCGGTTGCGCCACTTATGCAGGCATACCGTTAACCCATCGCGACTATGCGCAATCGTGCATGTTTGTAACGGGCCACTTGAAAAATAATACGGTCGATCTAAATTGGCCATTACTCGCAACCCCAAACCAAACCGTCATTATTTACATGGGTTTGGTCGGCTTACCAACCATTTGCGAAAAACTGATTGAACATGGCGTGTCGCCCGACATGCCAATTGCATTAGTCGAGCGCGGCACAACCGTTAATCAAAGAGTGTTTACCGGAACACTTAGCACGATGTCAGAAAAACTGGCCAATCAAAAGGTTCATGCACCTACATTAATTATCATTGGCGAAGTCGTAAAACTGCAAAACTCGCTAGCTTGGTTCAAACCGAATCAGGCTTAAACTGCTGTTTCAAACAGCCAAATCGCTAATGGAGTAGCAACCACATTTTCAATGTGTAAAGACCAGCCTCATAAATCTTAATTTGAATTAATCATATTTATTGCAATTAAAGCAATAACACAACGGTCATTTATTTTGGTAGTTATTGTTATTGATGCGAATTATTAGGCTTATCCAGCCTTCTTTTAGGTACTTTTAAACCTAATCCAAAAATCGATAGCGTAACCACCAAGAATCAGTCACAGGTTGGGTTCTTTGGTCGTAATAGGCTGAGTTCACGGTTGGCGGTTATTAAGTGTGCAGTGCTGTATTTCCAAACACTGTGAATCAACTTGGTTTCGGGACGGGTTGCACAGCCTGTTCGACCAGAGAACACTTGTGATTTGAATGAAACTCCCCGTGGCAAGCCACGGGGAATTTAACCCTCGCTAGCGATTAAAATCAGTATATGGCTTGTTGTAATGTTGTATTTGACCCTCTCTCGGTGGCTCGAAAACGAACAACACAAGAAGTAGATTTTGATTTGGGCTCGGTTAATTTTGGTATTGGTCCCACATTGTTTGGAACAACTGAACTATTGTCCGTATCGCATACTCTTTGATCTGGGGTATAGCCACCACGGCTGTTTACGAAGATTATTATCATCCGTGCCAGCTTGATATTAGTCAATAGTCAAGAACGATCACTTCTATACCACTCAACTCTAAGACTGAGAATTTTGATATTCATTTGCACAAACAAAAAAGCCGCGTAATACGCGGCTCTCTGTATTTTCTGAATTGTGCTTACTTAATTCTAAGCGGCAACAATACTAACGTGCTTACGGTTCTTAGGACCTTTTACTTCAAACTTAACCACGCCTGTTTTCAATGCGAATAACGTATAGTCTTTGCCCATACCAACATCAGTGCCAGGGTGAAAAGAGCTACCGCGTTGACGAACAATGATTGTGCCAGCATTGATCAATTGACCAGCGTAACGTTTTACGCCAAGACGTTTGGAATTAGAATCGCGACCGTTCC
>CAZOBR010000146.1:0-5307 GCA_964578035.1 uncultured Gammaproteobacteria bacterium | reverse complement strand
GGTTAAACTGCAATCGAGCCATTAAGTCGCTCGGCACTTTAACGTCTAAACTGTTACTAAGATCAGCATCCATCTTACGCACACTGCCCACATACTTAAGACAGTCAGAACACGTTTTACTGTGTTCAACAAAACTTTCAGTTTTGCTATTGGGATCAGATAAAGCTAATCGTTTAAATTCTAGACAATTCATTTTCTACTCTTAATCTCTTCTTAAGACATCGTTTGTTAACATTTATTACGCATTTATTTAAATAAAAAATCGCAACATTAATTTACTAATTACTTGGCCGTCGAGTTAGTAACTAAATCAGCTACTCTCCTACTAGACCGAGTTGAGGGGTACTTTCCTCACCGAGAATTTGGCGCATTTTTTTACGCGCTCTAAACAAACGTGTCATTACAGCACTCGAACTAATTTCTAAGATGCTAGCGATCTCATCACACGAGAAGCCACCTAAGACCTGCATCTCAAGCGGTTCGCGATAATCTTGCGGCAAACGCTTAAGTGCATTTCTTAAAGCGAAAGCTTCAGGACGATCGTCGTAGCCCATTTGGGCTGAATCAGCAATCGTGTCCATCTGCTCAACATCTTGATAGTCAAACTGTTTACGCTCAAACTGCCGAGCATGTTCACGTCTAAAGATCGTAAACAACCAACCTTTTGCCGCTTTTGCTTCGCGTAAACTATCTAAAGATTTCCAAGCACGCAAAAAGGCTTCTTGCATTACGTCTTCGGCCATTGCTTTGTCTTTACATAGCCAAAGCGCATACTTGTACAAATCTTGCGAGTGCGCCTCTATTAATAACGCGTATTTTCGTTTTTTATCCATCATGTCGTAATTGACCTGATCAATGTCTGTTTCATTGCTATTTTTATTCATTTTTTAAGAATATTTGTAAAGTATTTAATAACGCCATGGGCTGATCAACGTGAAGCCAATGTCCCGCTTCCTGAAGTGTCTTAATATCAACATTTTCAAACAACTTAGCTATACTAGCATTATGTTCGGGCAGGACATAATTCGACTCCGAAGCTCGAACGAATAAGACAGGAATTTTACTTGGCACATTATCAGGCATCTCAGTTTTTTGCCGCACCAACGCCTCATCTGGAAAGCTAACAATCATTGGCATAAATTGATGCAAAACTGGCAAATTAAGCCGCCATTTATAGTCGCCGGGCGAGCCAGTTAAACTTTGCAGTAAAAACAAACGTGTTGATGTCTCGGGAATAATATCCTGCAATGCTCGGTCGGCCTCCTTTCGCGACTTTAAGGTTTGTAAGTCAATATCAAGCAATGCCTCTAGAAACGGTGCATGACTATGCTGATATGCAACTGGGGCTATATCCAGCACAACAAGCCGTTCAACTCGCGCAGGGTGCAACAAACAAAATAGCATCGCTGTTTTACCTCCCATACTATGACCGCAGGCAATAATTTTTTCGATATTGTGAGTCCTCAGAAAACTAAATAAGTCATCAACCAAATCAAAATACGTATTTGAATCGCGGTGTGGTGAGCGGCCATGGTTTCGTTGATCTATCGCAATAACAACATTGCCGTCACTCAATTTATTGGCAAAGCTGCGCCAATTTACATTTGAGCCAAATAAGCCTGGGATAATCAAGATCGGTGGCTTTTTCAAAGCCGAAAGATCAGTTTCAGAAGGGTAAACAGAGTAATTAAGTTCCATGAACAGAGTTTAGCAATTTATTAAGCATTTATTGGTAATTGCGCAGTAATAGTAGATTACAATTCACACATGACTGATCTTATTTTATTGACCATTACTGGTATCGCAACAGGTTTTTTGAACGTAATGGCCGGCGGAGGATCAATGTTGTCTGTGCCGGTGATGATTTTCTTAGGTGTCCCCGGCACTATTGCCAATGGCACTAATAGAATCGCTCTACTACCTCAAAACATTACCGCAACTTTGGCTTTTTATCGCAAAGGGTTTTCTAATTTTTCACTTAGCTTGACCCTGGCTTTATGTACGATTCCTGGCGCCTTGCTTGGTTCTTATCTGGCAACACGTGTACCGAATGATCAGTTCAATCAATTACTGGCTGTAATCATGGTTTTTGTGCTTGTAGTGATGGCCTTACCGCAGAACAAAGTATTAGAAAAGAATAGCAATCCTAGCCGAGGCCGCATGATTGCTGGTCATTTATTAATGATATTAATCGGCTTTTGGGGTGGTTTTATTCATATCGGTGTTGGCTTTTTATTAATGCCGACATTGAATCGTGTGATGCAACTGGATCTGATCACAACCAATGCCCACAAAGTGTTTATTGTATTGTGTTACACCTGTGTTGCATTGTTGTTATTTGCCAGCCAATTAGAATTAATCTGGCAATATGGCTTTGCATTGGCGGTCGGCACCACAATCGGGGCATGGCTTGCGGCAAATATGCAGATTAAAAAAGGGATTGGACCAATTAAAGTTACACTCAATATTGTAGTCGTCGCTTTTATTATTAAGCTGCTATTTTATTAAACTGCTTTAATTAAGCTTTAGCCTTAGCGCTTTTATTAGTTTTTTTCGTTTTAATTTTGTCGCTTTAATTCTGAAAAGTAATCAACATCCGTTGGTAAACCAAGAATTTCTCGTCGTACTAAATCCATAGCTATAGCGGTAACCGTACGTTGAAACCCAACACGTCCAATCGGCAAATAAAATCGTCTAGCCCTTATCTCTGAGCCACTGCCCCAAGCAAGCCACACAGTGCCAACTGGCTTTGTATCACTCCCTCCAGTAGGGCCAGCAATACCCGATGTGGCTACTGCGATATCGGCACCAGAAACCCGCAAAGCGCCTGCCACCATTTCTTTAACCACGGCCTCACTGACGGCGCCATGTTGTTGCAATGATTGCTCTGACACTCCTAGAACAGATTGTTTAATCTGGTTCGCATAAGTGATAAAGCCTGCTTCAAAAACTGCAGAGCTACCCGCTTCGCTGGTAATACCTGCCGCAATAGCGCCGCCTGTACAGGATTCAGCAACGCTGATTTTTTTATTTGCCTGGAGCAAGGCATTGTTTAAAGCTTGGCTGAGTCGCAAGCCATCGCGACCAACAATGTAATCAGAAAAGTGCTGGCTGAACTTATCAGTCCATTGTTGGTTTAAGGCTAGGTGTTGGTCACCCACTGTGGTTAGTTTCACCTCAATTAACGGTAATTGCACTCTAAAACCAAGATCTACTTCAGCCGGCCAATCAGGGAATACGTTATTAACGATATCTTGCAAACCAGACTCTGTGATCCCAAATAATCTTAAGCGCGTAATATGATTACTCGCTTCAATCGAACCATACTCTTTAATACGTGGCAATAGATGGTTTTCGACCATCGGTATTAGTTCACTTGGCACACCTGGCGTACAGAGAATTAAACAGCCATCATAAATACATTGAAACCCAACAGCGGACCCATGTGGATTAGGAATAACATCACAAATTGCAGGTAGCTCAGCTTGCTTTAAGTTTGACTCGGTTAATACAAAACCACGCGGTGCAGCCCATTGCTCTAAATGTGACAAGGCCTCTGGATGTTGCACAAGCTCAGAAGACGTTGCCTGCGACAAAGCCTGCGCAGTTAAATCATCAACTGTAGGTCCCAGTCCGCCATTCACAATCAACACATCTGATTGATCAGCTAACTCTTTAATAGAACTGACCAACATCGGCAAATCATCACCAACAACTTTTTTAATGATCGGCACCAAGTTAATGTCTTTCAGAGATTGAGAGATAGCCGCTGAATTAGAATCAACTGTATCCCCACTCATTAATTCGTTACCGGTGAGCAAAAACGATATTTTCATAATTTAAATGCTTTAGTCCATTTAACTCAAAGCAGCCGCAATTGCGGCCTTAGCTTAAGGGTTTCCTAAAGATACTGGCGGTGGTGCAGGTTCCTCATCGGCTAACAGAAATGAGATAACACCAGCAATCGCACCACCACTTGCTGGAATCAAGTCTCGCAAGGCATTATCAAACCAGTTTTGTGCAATTAGCTCATAACCGAAATTCGTCGGATGGATAAAAAAGCCCTGTTCAGGGTCAAAGTACGTCGAATTTGAGAACAGATTAGGAATATTATCAAATAACGCAAAATTATCGACTAATGGCGCATTTCTTGAATTAACCGCCGATCTAATTCGGCTGTTGAATGAGACAACACTGAAACCTGAATTTGGAGTGATTGTACTTGCAATCGGTATAAAACCTTCAAGACGCGAAAGCCTAACCATTTCACCAATATTGAAACCAGTGGTGCTCGGTCCAATATCGCTATTTTGATCGTTCGCACCGTACATGATCAACACATAATAAGCGCTGCCATCATGTGTATTCATAGTTTGCGCGAGATTACTCCGAATCCGACTGGTCCCACTATTAGATCGGCCTCTCGGACCTGGGCTCGATGAAGACCCACCGATCCCCCAGTTCACAACAATACTCCGCCGCCCGCTACCATTAAGAATATCCCTTAATGCAGTGGTTGGTACACCTCTGGTCGTTGTACCGTTAGCAAAACGATCTCTTAGTGTGGTATTAAAACCCACCGTAATACTGTCGCCAAAAAGAACCACAACATTAGGGTCATTTGCAGCTTGCGAGTGCAAAGGCAGGGTCACTAAGCTCAGCGATAATGCTGCTGCAATAAAACGATGACTAAGGACTGATTTAATATTATCTAACATGTAATTATTATTTTTAATAAGTGCCGCTAATAAATAAGCACAAATAAACCTTCTAATCATCGTTTAACCGATAATTTTGCTTAAGCTGATTACGTGGAAAGTGCAGTGATACCGCAGAGTCCGAAGTTATGAAACTTGGAATTGGTAAATCCGACTTACTCAACTCGGTCTCTAATATGTCTACTTTATAACCAACCTTAGGCTGATGATCAAGCTGAATTAACTGTTTAGCAAGCTGATAATCGGTTAATAAAAAACTATAACTATACCAACTGACCTCAATATCGCCGTCAATTGTATTTGATAATCGCGGTAAATAATCCGGCACATCATTTTTGGCATTTAAGCGCTGTGGCTGAGTCCAGCCTTGTCCATTAGTGTGAATATAATAGATATCAGGTAAGCCTTCTTTGGCTGCCGCCCAAAACACCCAGACGGTTTGGTTAACATCAATCAGACTGGTTGGACCTAAATTTTCACTGCCGAAACGGCTAAGAACGGAAGCGACACTCCATTCATTTGACTGCTTGTTCATGCGCATCAACACACTTTTGAGTCGTTCGTGCTCACTCCAGACAAGCGTTTTATC
>CAZOBR010000145.1:0-5448 GCA_964578035.1 uncultured Gammaproteobacteria bacterium | reverse complement strand
CGCTTCGGCTGTTTTGGGTTTTTATAAAATCTACGGTTTATAAAAATCCGCTTCGGCTGTTTTGGGTTTTTAGAAGATCTACGGTTTATAAAAATCCGCTTCGGCTGTTTTGGGTTTTTATAAAATCTACGGTTTATAAAAATCCGCTTCGCCATCTGGCCGAGTTTTAAAGCGTTTATGTACCCAGAGGTATTGCTCTGGGTGTTTGCGTATTGTGTGTTCCATGCAGCGGTTCATTGCTGTGGTGTCGGCAATTTCATCGCCGCTTGGAAACGATTGCATCGGTTCGCCGAGTTCAATCTCAAAGCCCATCCCCCATGGCTTATAAACACTTGAAACAGGAATAACCACGGCGTTAGTGACTTGTGCGAACTTACCTAAGGCAGGTGTGGTCGAGGCATGTGGGTGAAAGAATGGTACAAACACTCCTTTTCGACCTGCATCTTGGTCTGGCGAATATTGCATTGGAATGCCTTTATTTAGCGCACGTAAGATACTGCGCAACGGGTCTTTGCGTTCAAACATAATGCCACCAGTACAAAAGCGTTGGCGGCGTTCAATTGCAAGTTTGTTTAGCAATGGGTTCTTCATGTATTGATACATGCCGATCATGGGGCGTTCTGATTGCAAGGCTAGGCCTGATGCTTCCATCGCCATAAAGTGTGGCGCAAGCAAAATAATGTTGCGCTTGTCGGCTAAGGCAGCATCATAATGCTCGCGCTCTTTAATTGTCGCCAAGCGCATAAAGCGTGCTTTACTTGCCCACCAGTTGATCGGCGAAGTCATGATGGCTTGACCGAGTAGACAATAATGTTTGAAATTAATGTGTTTGCGTTCTTTGTCCGTTAGTTCTGGAAAACAAAGCGCTATATTTTTTAGCGCTATTTTGCGTCTTGGAATCAATATGCAATAACACACTGCCCCAATGATATAGCCAATAATACTGAGCAAAGGCATGGGTAAAAATGCCATCAATCTCAGCAAGCCAATCCCAAATAAAGTGGGCCAATGTCGGAGCGCTAAAAAATCACGATAGCGAAATGTATAGCTGGTTTGATTATTGTTTGGCGAATCAGACTCAGCCATATTCGTTTGTGTATTTTACTGTGGTTGAGTTAGTGGTTAACCTAACTATTGGCGCGGTTGATCGCTTGCATAATCAATTGTGGGCTAACCTCTATTTCTTGCTGGGCGTTAACTTCGCCTTTTTGATACAACTTACGACAATAATAATGGCGTTTTTTACCACTTGTGGTGCGCGGAATCTCTCGTGCACGACTGAGTAAAATTCGATTAATCGGGAATGCTTCTTTCGGCATATCAATTAACAGCTTGTCGACGGCTTGTTCGTCGATCGGCTTATGCCGTTCGACCAATACAACAATGTCGCTCGTTGGATCATGAATATTCGACTCAAACACCGCCACATGCTCATGTGAAATATCGAGCAAGTCAGCAAGTTGTTCTTCAAGCGCGCTGACTAGGTAGTTCTCGCCATTGCGGATAATTAAATTCTTGATGCGCTCTAAGATATAGAGTTCGCCATCAACAATTGTGCCCATATCACCTGTTCGGTTACGCCCTTCTGGGAAACGACTAATCAATTGATCTTTGCTTGTATCATCGCCTAAACCAACATAACCCATCGCCACAGATGTGCCTGTGATCGCGATTTCGCCAGCAATACCTTCTTGTGTAATCGTTTCACCGTGCTCGTCAACAATTTCAATTAACATGCCGTCGATCGCCGTACCTGCTGCGCAAACTGCAATGGATTGATTGGCGTCATAGCGCTCAAGGTTTGGGTCATCAAACCTTAGCGTATCTAGAATCTTAATTGGCTCGCCAATACCGATAGAGTCAGCATCTAAGCACAGAAACTGCGATATGCCGTCAGCGGCAGTGATGCTGGTGATAATTGTAGACTCGGCGAGGCCATAGGCTGGGCGGATTGTCTGTGGTGTGATGCCTGCCTGTTTGAATTTTTTAATAAACGAATCAACGGTCGACACACGTATCGGTTCGGCACCAATGAATAGATGCTTAACGTGGTGTAAATCTAATTCATTAGCGTCTTTTTCAGAGACCAAGCGCGAGCAATAATCAAAACCAAAGTTTGGCGCAGTTGCAATGGTACATTTATGTTCGTCCATGCCTTTCAGCCAAATGGCTGGGCGTTTGACGAATTGCGTCGGTGTCATAATGTACAAGTTAAAGTTGTTACAAAAACTGAACAATACTGTGCCAACTAAGCCCATATCATGAAACAGTGGCAGCCACGTAATCATGCGCTCATGATCGTTCATGTCGGCGGCGGCTTTGATGCCGGTTACATTAGCTATAATGTTCTGGTGAGAAATGGAAACCGCTTTATGGTCGCCAGTTGATGAGCTGGTGGTTTGAAAAAAGGCAATGTCTTTATCGCCAGGCGCATAGTCACTTGCGGGCATGGCTTGCTCCGGCGCATCCCCAGTAGGGTCGTCACTTAAACGAATGACATTAATGCCATCTGGTATCTCACGGTGAAACTTTTCGTCCAAACCCTCTTCAAGCACCAATAGTGCTGGAGTGGCAAATGCAAACCCCCAATGATGAATACGCTCGGTTAATGCCTGGTGGCTGCCCAATGACAATGGCATTGGAAAGATCATTGGAATAGCACCCACTGAAATTGCGCCATAAAACGACACCAGTGTGGCATATGGCGTATGACAGGCAATCATTACAACGCGGTCTTTTATTGGCGCGTCGTCCACTGCATCTAATTGCGCACCAAATGCGAAAGCCCGTCGGCTTAAACTTTGGTAGCTGACTGGCGTGTAATCTTTTGTTGATGCATTCCAGCAATGCAAATGTGATTCTTGCGATGCATCTTGAGCATGCGCAATCATCACCTCTAGAAGGGTGCTTGCTGACATCTGATTAGGCGTTTAATTTAGCTTCGATAATGTTCACAATGTCACTAATGGTGGCAACATTGGCAGACTCGCTATCCGATAATTCGATGTCGTATTTTTCTTCTATTACTAAAATCAGCTCAATTCGTGCAAAAGAGTCAAGGCCGCTTGCTTCTAAGTTGAGATCGGCTTGCACGTCATCAAAGTTCATTTTAGCTTTGTCGGCAATAAGTTGGCGTATGTCGTTGCTTATAGCGTTTGTATCAGTCACAAAAGTTTCCTATTCAAAATTGATCCGCAATCAGTGTTCTAGCACTGACAATTCGCGAGCGATTATCGCAGAAAATGAAGTCAAAAACACCCATCTGACAACACTCTGGCGTAATCAAATAACTGCTTGGCTTGGCAAATTTAAGCAGTGTTCAAAGCCACTATCGGTTTATACTCCACTGGCAACTCTAGTACTAAAGGTATCATTCGAACCATGGAATTAATTTTTGAAGAGCTTGACTATCAAGCTACCCCATTGGGTGACATCAGTTTACGTCGGCGAACGGAACCAAGATTAGATAACGTTTTAATCTATGAGGTTAAACTGGGCGATGAATTTTTAATGTCCAGCCTGTTTACAGAAGCCGAGGAACAGCTTGCCACACTTGGTATTGGTAAAGCACTCGAACAAAAAAGCGGTGGTTTAGATATTGTAGTTGGTGGGCTTGGTTTGGGTTACACCGCATTAACAGCTTTACAACATTCGCAAGTCAATAGAGTGCGTACGATTGATGTAATGGAGCCGGTTATTCGATGGCACCAGCAAGGTCTGCTGCCGATCGGTAATGAACTTGCTACTAATCAGAATAGCGAGCTAATTCACGCAGACTTTTTTGCCGTTGCTAGTGCTGATACCGGTGGCTTTATCGATGATGAAAAAATAGACGCGCTGCTATTAGATATTGATCATTCACCCAGCCACTGGCTTAATGAATCCAATCAAGGTTTTTATACGCAGCAAAACTTAAATCGGGTTGCGAAAAAAATTCGCACGGGTGGCGTGTTTGCATTGTGGTCAAATGAAATGCCTGATCAGAGCTTTGTCGACCTATTAGATGCAGTATTCAGCAGCACGGAAACTCATGTTGTTAAGTTTCCCAACCCTTACTCAGGCAGTGAATCAATTAATTCTGTCTATGTCAGTACTGTTTAATTTTTTTGTCGCAGTTAAATTTCTTGCCCAGGTTCGCGTTGGCCGCCAAAGCTCAGTTCACCGCTAGTGTAGCTGGTGCCAAATGTGCTGCGCAGTGTGGCTACTTGACGAACCGCCGACTCTAATTGAGCACGAGTTAATTCTTTTAATGGATGGATGAACGCAGAATATAAAATGCCATTGCCAACGGCATAACGTGCGTCTAATGCTAAATGAAAATTAGAGACTAGGGTTGCGGCAACATGTTCTTGGGTCATATCGTCAGCGGCCATAATAGGTGCAAGTAGGCGCATACGGTTTGCTCGCGTGTCAGACACCAACATGATTGGCGCGCCATCTATCTCAAATTGTATGTTACTGGGACTGCCTTGGTACTCCCCCGCAATATCGCCAATGATGATCGCCATTTCAGCTTGAGTCATGCCAGTTGCCTGAGGCTCATTTTTTGAATTTCCCTTTTCACTATACTCGGAAGCATCTTCCTCAGCGTCTTGCGCAACAGAATGCTGTTGCATTGCAATTACGCTGAACACAGTGATGAAAAAAATAATGATATTTTTGTGGATGCGCATAAAAAGCCTCTTGCTTGGAGCGGATTCGTTAATTAGGTGCGGTGACAATTATCAAGACCTTAATAATAGGCTTCTTATGGCAGAAATCACGTTAAAGCGCAAATAATCGGTTAAAGCTGCCTTAGTGGCAGTTCCGTTGTATTCTTGATTTCAGTCACTGAGATATGCGAGTGTAGCTCTCCAATCATTGGAACTTCAAGTAAGCTGCCACGTACAAATTTTTCATAGTGGCGTATATCTTTGACCACAATTTTTAGCATGTAATCCCAAGCGCCAGTCATAGTGTAGCACTCGACAACTTCATCAAGCTGTTTAACAGCGTCTTCAAATAGCTCCATGTTTTTTCTACCAGCTTGGCTAAGATTAATGGTGGTAAAGGCAACCAGCTGCATACCGAGTGCTTCTTTATTGAGTATGGCTACTTTCTTTTCAATAACACCTTCTTGCTCAAGACGATTGATCCGCCGCCATGCTGGCGACTGGCTCATATTCAGTTGTTCGGCAACATCGCTTGAGCTCCGATCACTATTGCCTTGCAGCAATGATAAAATTTTGATGTCTTGGGTAGTCAGTTCTATCGGCATTTTTATAAAATTTATTCTTTATTTTTTATATATAAGTCTAATTTAGACTAATTTTTATATAAATGCGACTGGAGTCGAATAAAAAGTGCATGCTCAGATGGATATAATTCATTTAATTGCTAGCGAGGGTTAAATCCCCCGTGGCTTGCCACGGGATAGATTTTGCTTCGCAAAATAGATACCCCGCTGCT
>CAZOBR010000144.1:0-5525 GCA_964578035.1 uncultured Gammaproteobacteria bacterium | reverse complement strand
CTGCTTCCGCCTCGGCGGCTTTGGCAGCTTCAGCTTCAGCAGCATCAGCGGCTTTTACTGCTTGTGCTTCCGCTTTAGCCGCTGCGTCTTTCTTAGCTTGAGCTGCCGCTTCTAATTTCGCTTTTTCTGCTTCAAGCGCTTCAGGGCCTTTAGCAAATTGCTTGATCAATGCAGCAACGCGATCAGACGGTTGTGCACCTTTACTAATCCAGTAGTCAACACGCTCTTGATCAATACGCAAACGATCTTCACCACCGACTGCACGTGGGTTAAAAAAACCAACACGCTCGATAAAGCGTCCACGAGGTGAACGGCGCTGGTCAGCTACCATAATGCCGTAAAAAGGGCGTTTTTTGGCGCCGCCACGTGCTAAACGAATTGTTACCATAATAAGGTCTCTATAAATTAGGCTTGCCTAGAGGGGTTTCACTAATATTTTATTAATAAACCCATATGACAAACGATCTGTTTAATCTTTTTTACTTACAGAAGAGATTCTTCAATAAGCGAGCGCTGAACAAAAATAGAACAAGCCCTCTAAAGGCGCGCGATTTTAGCCGTTAACCGCCCTAAAGAAAAGGCTTTTACAACAAATTTGATGAAAATTGAGTGCTTTTAGATAAATCCACTATTTTAATCACCGCAATCCCTGATAAGGCGCTGAATTTTAAATGGAAATTAACATTCTAACTAACTTCTTTGCTGTCATCGCTCAACAACTTAAGATTATATTTCGTAAACAAAACAATTTGATTGAACGATCATGCCGTTGTGCTAACCTATAGCACCTCAAAACTTGATCAATTTTAACACCTCAACCCAAGGAATTATTTGTTTTATGTCTATTGAATTACCCGCATTACCTTATGCTCGTGAGGCACTTGCACCAACCATTTCTGCAGAAACGATTGACTATCATTACGGCAAACATCATCAATCCTATGTAACAAATCTCAACAAAATGATCGAAGGTACCGACCACGAAAATGCCGCACTTGAAGATATTATTCGAAATAGCGATGGTGGCATATTCAATAATGCTGCACAGGTATGGAATCACACGTTTTACTGGAATAGTTTAAGTCCAAATGGTGGCGGCGAACCATCAGGAGTTTTTGCAGAGGCCATAAACACAGAATTTGGCTCATTCGATGAATTTAAAGAGGCATTTACCGCCAGCGCGCTTAGTAACTTTGGTTCTGGCTGGACATGGCTTGTGAAAAACGCATCTGGTAATTTAGAAATCATAAACACCAGCAATGCAGACACACCCATTACTGACGCAGCAATCACCCCACTACTCACTGTAGATGTATGGGAACATGCCTACTATGTAGATTACCGCAATGCTCGACCAGCCTATTTAAGTAACTTCTGGAATATCGTTAACTGGGACTTTGCTGCTGCAAATTACGCATAAGTCTCACGACTAAGTTAATTCAGACCTCTCTCAAAATTAAACTCTGAAAATAGAACCCTGTAGCAAACAACTAACGCACAGCCTGCTTGAATAATTTTCGAGCAGGCTTTTTTATAGACGACTCATCACTTAGTCGTTTACTAAAACTGTCGCAATTAGAGAGTGTTCTTGTGATGAGTGGTTAATTAACCACTCACTTAAATTTAAAAAGCTATTTTGTTGTGTGGCATTGGTAATCACAATACTCTCAACCCCCTGATTCATAAGGTTAAATGCGGATTCGACTTTAACAATCATGCCATCGCGGATAAGCCCATCTGCAATCAGCCTGTCAGCCTGACGCTTGTTCATTGTGCGAATCAAACTGTCTGGTTTGGCAATATCTTCAAATACGCCACCCACAGCAGTGGAAAGAATTAACAAACCTTACTCGCTGGCGCAAATGCTAATTTAATGGCGGTTGGTAAAGTCTATAGAGAAAATGTGGCTAACTCATTCCCTGGACTGAAACGCTGTTTAGATAAAATGCCATTAAACTTTTTGTCTGCCGCGCTAATTGCTCAAGCAATGCCGGATAGTCGTATCATCTGTGTTAGACGTAATCCTGCCGATACTATTTTAAGTAACTATCGGCAACTCTTTGCTACCAGCTTTAGTTACTATAATTATGCGTTTGATTTGGAAGACTGCGCAAGATACACAGTGGCGTTTAATCAACTGATTGAATCATTCAAGGCACTGTTGCCAGACACCGTTTTTATCGACGTAATGTATGAAGACGTTATTACCGATTTAGAAACACAAGCACGGCGGTTGATTAATTTTTGCAACCTAGAATGGCAAGAACAATGTTTGGACTTTCAAAACAACCAAGCACCTGTGGCAACAGCAAGCTCAGCGCAAGTTCGCGCACCATTGTATTCATCCTCAATTGGCCGATGGCGTTTTTGCCAAGAGGAAATGCAAGCCGCACTTGATATTTTGGACGAGCACCAAATACCTTATGAATAACACTAAATAAGCTTAGCGCTCAGACGGCGCAACATGACATTGGCGACCATGTTCGCTGCCCATCAACATCGTGATGCCTAAGCCATGGGTTAAACGCATCATGTCATAAGGCTCAAGTCGTGAGTGATCACCGCAGCCAAAACCACAGAGATACCAAAAGTTATTGCAGCTCTCATACGGTGGCCGCTCACCGCCTGAGTCGATACAACAAGTAGAATACGAATCAATAGTTTGAACTTGATGGTCTTGGTTATCAGGCACCAGAACCACGTTCGGAAAGGACTCGGAAAAATCAGATTGATGTGGAATGGGTTGCAGTCGGTGTGGGGTTAAAATCCAGTCTTTTTCAAGCACACCTCGCACCAAATCATCTAATGCATTCGGTTTAACATGTAACAGCGTATCCGGTTCAGTTAAGTAAACGGAGTCCCACCGCGTTTCACCACCTAACCAATCATCAACATCCGACTCAAAGGCTTCTTGCAAGGCAACAATCGCAGCATATGGCATATTGGTTTCAATAAAGCGTGTTTTTACCTTAGTCACAACTCTGAACACAACATCTGTTTCACCCACTTTGTTTGGTACGATGCGTTGATAAACGTCTCTATCAGACTCTGTTGGTACAACTATGACTACGCGCCCCATTCCGTAGCGACTCATTGAACGCAAACAGGCATTCAACATTGCTACTGTCATCAACTGCCCTTGCCCGGTATTCTTACCACTGCGGTAAGCCATAAACGCAACGATCGATATCGTATTACGTAGGCTAGCCTGAGGGTGCTGGATTGCGGGTTCGTGACCAAAACGGTCAAGTGTATTAATGAAGGCCTTGAGCGTTTCCTTATGATGAAAAATATTAATGGTTTTCCACCATTTACTCATGTGCTCAACGCAAAACTCCAGCCAGTCTCGCGTCATTCGAACATCGTTTCTGTTCTGGCGAAACGGTTGGAAACAGGCATCTTCTACTGTCGCAATTCTGTCAATATCAATGGCTTTAAACTGTTTCAGGTTCATGATCCATGACGCCGAAAACAAATCATTCATCGCGGCAATATCATCTTCAAACCGCAGGTAGGGTTCTCTACTTTCAGTACTCAATTAAATAACCATCATGTTGTTTTTTGCAGCCAGTCCCCGCGACATCCATTATTATTTGCATCGCCATATTGTAACCCGCTATTAAAATAAATCCTTACTGATTGTAAAGGTTATCGACTTATTGGCGTAGACGAAACTGGCGTAAACGCGTTTTTAGTCAAACACGACCTTTGTAGAGAGCTACCAACGTAGAGAGCTACCAACCGTCACTACTATAGAGTGCGTTAAAGAGAAAAGAGGCCGCGTTAAATATAGAAAATTAAGTCGCGCCCAACAATTTTTTAAAATTGAAGACATACCGCACCCGCGAACTCCAAGCTCAGCGGACGAGCCATCTAGTTTTGATTAGTATGTAACCAAGCTTTCATTCAAGAACCATAAAACGGCGCGCACTCCTTGCGACCCCTTCACTCCTTCGGAAACTATTAAGGAGACTAATGGCTAGAGTCAACAATACCGGCACTGGGCATCGAGGCGGCTAAACCGATATCTTTTGCATGCTGTTCAAAACCTTTGTTTTTCCAGAAAAAAGCACCTGGCATCGTCGTAGGCACAACCAGGATGTAAAACAAAGCTCGACTAACAACGCTATTCGCAAACACAAGTAACCCAACCCCAGACCACAAAATCAAGGCAACAAGTGGCGACAAAGGCAACGTAATCAGAGCTAATACGGTCAGAATGTTCATGCCGCAAACCACATTACGCAGCAGATAAGTTTTACCAAAGGTGGTTTCTTGAATGTAAAACGAGGCTGCCCCTTCATGAGATGCATCTCGCATACTTTTAGCGTGAGCAAACAAACCGAGCATCTCTAGAGCAAGACCTCCGAGAAGCGCCAGACTCGCTATCTTTATTATCGAGCTGCTACTGTCGATTAAGCCGGTATCACCTAGTAGTGCATTGAATAATGCAATCGTTCCTAAAAGTATGGCTCCCAGCGATAAACCATTACCAATAAAGCTAGTTGCCGTTTGCCAATGATTCCAAAAAGGGCGAGCTTTGATCAAATAGCATTTAACCATGTAATACAAACCTACCGAGCCAGCCACAATAGCCAAGACAGCGCTAATCTGACCTAAGGTAGCTAATAGAGTACTTTGAGCTAAGGTCGCTAAGGATGGAATAAACGACTGAGCAACCGAGTTGGCCGGAATATTCAACAGCATATGCAATCCGGCAAAGTTCAAAAACATGGCTACTCCTAGCCCTTCCCTTGAAACCGGCGACCAACGCAAGTTATTGAAGCCTCGGTAAAATCGCATGGGCTTACCAAGATGCACTGTCGACATAAACAACCCACCGGCGATTGCTAAACAACAAATAGCGACGAATGGCACATAAAATGATGAAGCTTTAAATAACGCAAAAGTCGGGCTAATGAAAGATGCTATGAAAGCCAAGGTAAAGCCGCCTATCGCCATTTGCGTTAGTAAAGTAAATGCCACCAAAGGATTCTCACGGGAACTCAAACGCGAAATGTTCCAAAATTTTTGACTACCTTGCTTACGATCAACAGACGGCTGATATTCGCCTTGATCGTCTTTTCGATACTTAATTGGCATCGAATCGGTTCGCTGCATTTCATCGGGCAATTGTTTAGTTTGCTGAAACCGAATATTAGGCTGAGTAATCTTAGGATCAGGAAACCCTGGAATAGACGCTTTGGCTTGCTCTCGATTTTCCGGCACAGTTTCAACCACACCAAAGTCGAGTGCATTACCAACACACGCTGAAACACACGATGGTTTTAAGCCTACTTCTAGTCGGTCAACACACATATTGCATTTAGAAACCTGACCTTCTATTGGATCTAACTGCGGCGCATTGTAAGGACAGACCCAAGTACAATAGCCACAACCAAAGCAAGTATCCGGGTCTTGTAATACAGCACCGTACTCAGCGTGTTTTGTATAGGCTTTAGTTGGGCAACCTTTTAGACAAACCGGATCGTCGCAATGGTTACAGGCCATGGAAATGTTCATGC
>CAZOBR010000143.1:0-5547 GCA_964578035.1 uncultured Gammaproteobacteria bacterium | reverse complement strand
CTAATGCGCGTAATCAAAAGTTTTGCTGAGCGAGGTGTTGCCGTTGTGATGGTGTTACACGACATCAATTTAGCTGCGCAGTATGCTAATAAACTATTGGCCTTACTGTGCAGTGAAACCCTGGCCTACGGAAGTTTAGATGAGGTAATTCAAAAACCGATTATCGACAAACTTTTTAGCATCGATTCCAAAATCATTAAACACCCAGACACCGGAAAACTTCTGGTAATTGGCAGTTAATATTCGATTTAACCACTTAGTTATGGCTTATAAACATCTTATTTTAGGCGGCGCGCGCAGCGGTAAAAGCAGCTTTGCCGAAAAAAAAGTAATCGAACTCTCTGCCGAGACCAAAACAGCACTAACTTATGTTGCAACCGCAGAAGCTGGCGATGATGAAATGGCGCGACGCATTGAACGTCATCAAGAATCACGCAATGCAAACCATTCAGCAAGCTGGACATTAATAGAAGAGCCGTTAAACCTAGCCGATGTATTAAATACCGCAAGTGAAAATGACTGCATTCTGATTGATTGCTTAACACTTTGGCTAAGTAACTGTTTGCATCATGAACAGTGGCCACAACAAAAGTCAGCGTTTATTGATTCAATCAATAATTGCCCTGCCTCTGTAACCATGGTTAGCAACGAAGTTGGTCAAGGTATTGTGCCGCTGGGTAAATTATCGCGCGATTTTGTTGAACAAAGCGGCTGGTTACACCAAGAGCTCGCACAACTTTGCGATAACGTGAGTTTCATTGTCGCTGGCTTACAAAGCAAACTGAAATAAACGAACATAATGGCTATTTAGCATGAATAATTGGATATATAAGCCTTGCGCTTCATTAAGCAATTCAGCACTGGAGTCGGCCAGAACACGCCAAGCAGTGCTAACAAAACCTTCGGGGTCACTGGGTAAACTTGAAACCATTGCTGAACGATTTGCGGCTTGGCAAAACCAAACAAAGCCTATTTGTAATAATGTTTTGGTTCGTGTTTTTGCTGGTGATCACGGCGTGTGTGCTCAAGCCGTGTCAGCATTCCCGCAAGAAGTAACCGCACAGATGATCTCAAACTTTTTACAGGGCGGTGCCGCTATTAGTGTTTTGAGCCAGCAGCTTAATGCAGACTTTTCGGTAGTCAATATGGGTACTGTAAAGCCGATTGAAAATGCGCCCCGTTTACACAATGCGCAACTTGCGAATGGCACAATCGATTTCACCCAAGACTGCGCAATGAGTGACGACATATTAAATCAAGCATTGATAGTCGGTCGCGAGCAAGTAATGAACTCAGACGCCGACGTATTTATTGGTGGAGAAATGGGCATTGGTAATACAACGTCTGCTTCGGCAATTTACAGCGCTATTTTAAACTTAGCACCAGAGATAACCGTTGGCCCAGGCACCGGTGTTGATAAAGACGGAATCAAGAACAAACAACAGGCCATTTATCGCGCCTTCAACCATCATGCTGATGCACTTGACTCACCGTTAAGTATTTTACGATGTGTTGGTGGTCTAGAAATTGCAGGTCTGGTTGGGGCGTATATTGCCGCCGCACAAAAAGGCATCCCTATTCTGGTAGATGGTTTTATCACAACCGCAGCTGCACTGATTGCCGTTCGTACAAACCCAAACGTGCGCGATTGGATGATGTTTGCGCATCGATCTGCTGAACCTGCACATATCAAAGCACTTGATGCATTAGATGCCACACCGCTGCTGGATTTAGGGTTGCGCTTAGGTGAAGGCAGCGGCGCTGCAACAGCCGTATCAATAATACAAAGTGCTCTATCCTTGCATAACAATATGGCGACGTTTGCAGATGCAAATGTTAGCGATAATTCAGTTTAACAAATAACTAACCAATCAAAATGATAAAACGTCTTTTAATCGTTGCCTGTGCAGTGTGTTTAGCGGCTTGCAAAAATGATCATCAAGTATCCGTAGGTAAACCACTGGCTAGTGTCGAAGCTGTTGATTTTCTGGGCAAAACCGTTCGTTTAAATCAACCCGCAAAACGCATTGTCGCCTTAGCACCCCACATTGTCGAAAACGTATACAGTGCGGGTGCGGGCGCGCAATTAGTCGGTGTGGTGGCGCATAGCAATTACCCAGCCGAAGCCTTAACGCTGCCAATTATTGGGGGGTACGAGCAAACCAATCATGAAAAAATCATTGAGTTAAACCCCGATTTAATCATTGGGTGGGAAACCGGAAACTCGCACAGCAGTTTGAACCGCTTACGAGAATTAGGTTACCCTATTTATGTAGATCAACCCGATAATTTAAAGGATGTTGCCAAAAGCGTGCGCGATATTGGCATACTTAGCGGCAATGTTGAGCTTGCAAATAAAGCGGCTGACGAATACTTAGAGGCATTATCTAAAATGCGCTCTAAATACCAAGACGTGGCGTCGCTAACTGTTTTTTATCAGGTTTGGAACAGCCCTTTGCACACCATTAACGGCAAACATATTATCAGTGATGCGATCAATATTTGCGGTGGCAATAATATTTACGCGGATGAATTTGCCGTTTCACCGGTGGTAAATATTGAGTCCGTCCTGGATCGCAACCCAGATGCAATCATTGCCGGCGGCATGTCTTCCGCACGACCTGAGTGGCTTGATGATTGGAAAGCGTGGCCTTCGTTAAAGGCGGTCTCAAACGATAATTTATTTTTTGTTAACCCAGATCATATTCAACGTCACACTGTGCGCTTATTGCTTGGTTTAGAATCTATTTGCAATCAGTTAGATCAAGCCCGAGCACGTTAGAATGAACATAAGCGAACGTAATCTATTTTTTTCAGCGTTGATGTTTTACACGCGCTTACCCATACCCGCTGGTGCTGAACACTCGCAAGAAATACTTAATCGATCACGTAAATACTTTCCGTTGATCGGTTTAATAATCGGCGCTATTGGCGCGTTAACCTTTTTAATTTCCAACACCGTATTTAGCACCCAATTAAGCATCGCCCTGTCGATGGTTGCAAGCATATTAGCCACTGGTGCATTTCACGAAGACGGTTTCGCCGACACCTGTGATGGCTTAGGCGGCGGCTGGAGTACTGAGCAAGTGCTCAAGATAATGAAAGACAGCCGTGTTGGCACATATGCAGCTGTTGGCTTAATTGCCATTTTAGGGGTTAAGTTTTTAGCACTTTCACAACTCGCAACGATATCGACAGGCAGTTTTTTATCCGCTCTGTTAATCGGCCATATTGTCAGCCGACAGCTTTCATCATCTGTCATTGAACAATTTGACTATGTGCAAGACATTGACCAAAGCAAGGTAAAGCCAATCACTGAAACACATTTATCTGACCAAGATCGTAACGTTAGTTATATCTCAAGTGCTGTGTCGGTATTTGTTTTAACACTACTCAGTCATTACATTTCGCTGATTGATATGGCTCTTTGCATCGCAATTGCTTTTGGCGTTCAACAAATCTTTGCGCGCTATTGTGAAAAACGAATTGGCGGCTATACAGGTGATGTCTTGGGCGCAATTCAACAATTGACCGAAGTTTGTCTCTATCTTGGTTTGCTGATTTTTATTTAAATCTAAACGCTAACGGCAACCCAATATATGTTAATTCATTTAATTCGTCATACAACGCCTGCTATTGAACCAGGCATTTGCTATGGACAAAGCGATTTAGACCTTACTCAATCGTTCGATCAAGAACGAGACACTGTTTTATCAAAATTGCACAATGAATATGACGCATTATTCACCAGCCCTTCGCGGCGTTGCGCAAAATTAGCTCAGTCAATATCAGCCAAACAACGGGCTAGCGATGAACGTTTGATGGAATATAATTTTGGTGATTGGGAGTTGTTACCGTGGGATCAGTTTAAATCCGATGCGTCAATTCATTGGATGAATAACTTTGTTGATCAGCCTGCGCCTAATGGCGACAGTATATTGAGTATGCAAGCTAGAGTTAATGATTTCTTTGACGAACTTTTTCAACAAGACTACAAGTCCGTTGCAGTGGTAACACACTCTGGCGTACAACGCCTGTTGCACGCCCGTGTGCTACAAACACCGCTAGAAAATATGTTCAGATTACAGCTCGATTTTGGTGCGGTAATGGAGCTCAAATACAATGGGGTTACTGATAATGGGGCTGGCAATAATAATGATGCGTTTTTAACGATAAAACATCTATAAACCAACTTAAATTACTCTTTAGCGTGATAAAAGACGAAACTTGACCAATGACACATATTGTCAAGCTTTAATCCAATCTCTAAATGGGTTATAAATGCATCGGGTTGGAGTGAGTGTGCGAGGCTAGATCGCACTTAATATAATATTTTAAAATTGTTAAAGACAGTATATGCGTATCTCGAGCTTATCTTTTAGTCTCTTAATTAGTCGCTTATTATTAATCAGCAGCATCGCTTTATTTATAGCTAGCTGTGTTACGCCAACTCCGCCTGAACCTCAAGCACCAGCTGCTGCCCCAGAACCTATATTAAGTGCAGAACCACGATCAAATGTATCCGTAAAAGATATTCGCTTTGCGCAAGCCGCATTGACACAGCTGGGCTTTAAATTGGGTCGCGTTGATGGCATTTGGGGCGCAAGGTCATCGCAAGCAATGATCAAATTCGAAGAGCTGAATAGTCTTGAAAGCGCAGGTGGTGCAATATCTGAATTAAATTTGCATACACTTAGTAAAACCACCAAGGTAAAACGCAGTATCGTTGAAGGCGGTGTTGAGCCTGCCAGCTCAACAAATAAATTAGACGCTTCGTTGTCATTAGATGATGGTCCACAGCTAGTCATAGTGGATAAACCCTATGCAATGCGGTCAAAAGCAAACCCCTACTCTGAATTACTTGGAATCTTGCAACCAGGCACTGGTGTGTATGTTGTATCAAAACAAGGGGACTGGTACCAAGTAGAATCTTTAGAACACGTTAAAGGATTTATTCAGGAGAATTAACGTTAGCCAGAATAACAAAAGCCAAAACACGGTAAGCCGCTCAGAAATAGAGAAAAAACTATCTAGCCGTTCGCACGTGCAAAATAAGAGCCGCAATAAGTCGCCGAAAGCAATAGATACTGAAAACCTACCTCGTAGACAGAATGTTATTGGCGGCGATCTGACAGGCATATCAAAGCGCAACAGTGGCGATTTCATATCGCGATATTTTCGCACCAACATTATCAATACAATTGCGTTTGCATTAGTGATAATGATTGCCATTGCCTTCTTTTGGCCGCAAAAAAACAACTCAATCAAAGAAGTTGCCGAACGAGCACAAGCGATACAAAGCGCTACTTTTTATAATGAATCTCGCTTAGATATTCCTGCGCAATTAGATACTGAAAAAGGATTTTCGCGTGATTCAGATATTTCCAGAGCTGAACAATATCGAGCTCAAGACGCATTGGAATTACAAATACGTGGTCTATTATCACAGGCTGAAAAATACGTTGCTGAAGGTGCCTATACCTTACCAGCGGGTGAAAATGCCTATGAAATGTATCGGGCTGTTCAAAATCTAGATGCAAGAAACGT
>CAZOBR010000142.1:0-5880 GCA_964578035.1 uncultured Gammaproteobacteria bacterium | reverse complement strand
TCTAAATGCCCAGAATACTGGCGCAACCGGCGGGTGCTCGCCAATAAAATCATTTAAACCTTTAACTTCGCCGTCTAGCTCATGAGTGAGTATCAGGCTGGCAAGCTTGGGTATTTTGATTGCGTAATCAGTGGTTCTGGTTTCTTCATTTGGCAAGCCAAATAAAGTAAGCGGTGCACCTTTTTGAGTTTCCCAAACGCCTTCCATTGCCGCTACTTTGGCGGGTTGATGTTGAAGCGTATTCAAACCATGTAAGTCGCCAATAAACACTTGCAACGGGGTCAGTATTGCGGCGCAAACAACCGCTACTCGTAATACTTTTTTAGTCGCGGGGCCATCTACTTTTTTTAGCACTCGCCATGCACTCACACCCGCGACTAAAAATGAGGCAGTAATCAAGCAAGCCATCATCATGTGCACGAAGCGATAACCGAACGACGGGTTAAAAATGACTTCCAACCAATTGTCTGCCACCAACACTCCGTTTTTAAAGATATAACCAGCCGGTGTTTGCATCCATGAGTTGAGACTTAATATCCAGAAGGCCGACAGCGTAGTACCTAAAGCAACAATGGCGGTTGAAATAAGGTGTACTTTGTTAGAGACACGGCTTTTGCCGAATAACATAATGCCTAAAAATGATGCCTCTAAGAAAAATGCAGTGAGCACTTCGTAACCTAATAATGGCCCGGCAATATTGCCGGCCTTCTCCATAAAACCTGGCCAGTTAGTGCCAAACTGAAAACTCATGACAATGCCTGTCACAACACCTAAGGCAAACGTAAGCGCGAACACCTTTACCCAAAATGCATAAATGAATTCCCAATACGGGTCTTGGGTTTGAGTGAAACGAATGCGAAAGAACAGCAAAAAGTACGCGAGACCAATTGAAATGGTTGGGAACAGAATATGAAAACTGATATTAAGAGCGAACTGAATACGCGATAAAACAAATGGATCAAATTCCATACTCAACACCTACTAATGATTATCAATGCTGCCTTTAACTGACAGTATAGAGTAGTTTCTTTAAACAGAAATGATGTTTATTAATGCTCAATATAGGTGAAAGTTATATAACGTTTAACGTGCCAATACATCCTATTGCTACTGGTAGTATGTGCATTCAAAGATAAGGTTTTGCGCAATCTTCCAACGCGCCAAGCAATGCTTGGCGTTGCTCTTTCGTTTCACGGGTTTTATTTGTTAGGTGCGTGTTGTGCGGCTCACGGTCTAACCAAAACAAACCGGTGGTTTGGCTAACTTCAGTTGCGCTCGCAAGCCAAATAATAGTGTCAGCGCCTTGCTCTGGAGTTCTTAAAACTTTGCGTGCTTTTGCTTCAAATGACGGTAAGCTTGATACCACACCTGGCGTCTGCGCCCAACCTGGGTGCATGTTATGCACAGTCACACCATCTTCTGCCCAGTGCTTTGCCCATTCTTCGCCAATGATCACTAAGCCACGCTTTGAGCGTGCGTAGGCATCCGCACCACGGTATTCTCCTTTAGTACTTTCAAGGTTAGACACTGACAACCGAGTAGCATACATACCGCCAGAAGACACATTAATGACTCGGGGCTCATCGGATTGTTTGAGCAACTGAGCGAGTTTTTCTGTTAATAGATAAGGCCCTAGTAATAATAAAGCAAAGCTTTTTTCTAAGCCCTCACTAGTCTCTTCACGAGTATTAAATAACGCACCGGCATTATTAATCAACACCTCAATCACTTGGCCTTTTTTAAGCAATCGGTCAGCTAATTGACTCACGTCTTGCATCAGGCTTAGATCACAGACTTCGATATTAAGTTTTTGATTGCCCGTCTGTTGGCTAATTTCTTGGGCAATACGTTCAACCTTAGATTTATCACGTGCGACTAAGGTCAATTCAGCGCCCATACTCGCAAGCTCTTTTGCAGTGGCCAAACCTAACCCTGATGTTGGGCCGGTAATGACAATGTGTTTGTCTGTGATATCCGCACTGATTGGTTGCCAAGTTTTCTTGGCTTTTTGGTAACCAAACTTGGTGAACTTAAACAGACCTGGGGCAATCAGCTTATCGGCCAGCCCTGAAGCGAAGCCCTGGGAGGGTGCAGCAAAGTTATCATCTAATGCTGTTTTTAAGTCTCGAATAGTTTTCCTACCAACCGCAACGACTTTCTTTTCAAGCATAGGAATTACTTTTGCAGCAAAGCCGCTAAATTCAATACGTGCATGCCAGTCCACATGGCATCCATTGGGCGTGTCTTTAATAGTGACAGTATCAATAGCCGTAAAGTGTTGTGCCTTACCTGTCAACACCGCATGTGTGGGTGAATTAAACTCTGTCACAGTGTAGTGGATAGGGATTTTACGCAAACCGGAAGAAAGCACTAAGTCGAACTCACTGCCTTCAGCAATTTCGCCATCAGTACTTTTCTTTGCACTAACAACTGTATGATCCCACTCGTCAATTCGAGAGAAGTCAACAATGTAATTAAACGCAGACTTGGGTGATCGCGAACAGTCAAACTGTTCATGCATCTCTAATAGGTAGGACATAAACGTGAGCTAGGTTAATTTTGCTTTAGCTCAGTATATATTGCAGCTTGTGAAATAAAAGAAACACAAAAAAGCCCCAAGTGAATATCAACTATTCACTTGGGGCTGTATAAAAAACTACGTTTAAAACAATAAGTCTTAAGACGCTTTTAACACCACTTCATCAGCAATGTCTTGGTACTTTGGCAGTTCGTTAAAGTTGAGATATTTGTAAATATCATCAGCAACCATATCAATGTTTTTAGCCACGTCTAAGTATTCAGCAACGGATGGCAAACGACCCATCACTGCAGACACTGCAGCTAATTCCGCAGAGGCAAGATACACGTTTGCGCCATCACCTAAGCGATTAGGAAAGTTTCGCGTTGATGTCGACACCACTGTACAGCCCGGCTCAACTCGCGCCTGATTACCCATACACAAAGAACAGCCTGGCATTTCAGTACGTGCGCCCGCGCTTGCGAACGTGGAATAATGACCTTCTGCTGTCAATTGCGCTTCGTCCATTTTCGTAGGTGGCACAATCCACGTGACAGTCGGTACTCGCTCGCCCATTTCAGAGAACAGCTTAGACGCCGCACGGAAGTGGCCAATATTCGTCATACAAGAGCCAATAAACACTTCATCAATACCTACTTCACCTTGAGTAAGTACTTCCGATAAGGTTTTAGCATCGTCTGGATCGTTCGGGCAGCACAAGATAGGTTCTTTGATTTCATTTAGGTCAATCTCAATAACCTCAGTGTATTCAGCGTCTGCATCGGCTTCCATTAATTCAGGGTTGGCTAGCCATTTTTGCATCTCACCGATACGGCGAGTAATCGTGCGAACATCGCCGTAACCTTCAGCAATCATCCATTTAAGCATGGTGATATTAGACGTAATGTATTCAATGATTGGCTCTTTATTGAGCTTAATTGTACAACCACCCGCCGAACGCTCAGCTGATGCATCAGCCAATTCAAATGCTTGCTCAACTTTCAAATCGGGCAAGCCTTCAATTTCTAAAATACGACCTGAAAAAATGTTTTTCTTGCCTTCTTTTTCAACCGTTAGCAAACCTTTTTGAATCGCAACATAAGGAATCGCATGCACCAGATCACGCAGCGTGATGCCAGGTTGCATTTCACCTTTAAAGCGCACCAATACAGATTCAGGCATATCGAGAGGCATCACACCTGTGGCAGCCGCAAACGCCACCAAACCAGAACCGGCTGGGAAAGAGATACCTAGTGGGAATCGAGTATGCGAATCACCACCGGTACCGACCGTATCTGGCATCAACATGCGGTTTAACCATGAATGAATAATACCGTCACCTGGTTTCAAAGAAACGCCACCGCGATTACGAATAAAATCAGGTAAGTTAGCGTGCGTTGTTACGTCCACAGGCTTAGGGTACGCCGCGGTATGACAGAACGATTGCATCACTAAGTCAGCCGAGAAACCCAAACAAGCAAGGTCCTTTAATTCGTCACGCGTCATTGGGCCAGTCGTATCTTGTGAACCGACCGTGGTCATTTTAGGCTCGCAGTATTGACCTGGACGCACACCTTCAAGTCCGCAAGCTTTGCCCACCATTTTCTGAGCAAGGGTATAGCCTTTATTCGAACTCTCGACCTCTTCTGGCTGACGGAATAATTCAGACGCTGACAACCCCAAAGACTCACGAGCGCGAGTAGTTAAACCGCGGCCAATAATCAGCGGTATACGGCCACCCGCTTGCACTTCGTCCAGCAAGACTTGGGTTTTTAATTCAAACTCAGAAATGACTTCATCAGTGCCATGACGTTTTACCACGCCTTCGTATGGAAACACATCAATCACATCACCCATTTCCATTTTTGAAACGTCCATCTCAATTGGCAAAGCGCCCGAATCTTCCATTGTGTTATAGAAAATGGGTGCAATTTTGTTACCAAAACAATAGCCGCCATCGCGCTTATTTGGAATATGTGGAATATCATCGCCCATGGTCCAAAGCACAGAGTTAGTGGCCGATTTACGAGACGAGCCAGTTCCCACCACATCGCCGACATAAGCAACAGGGTGGCCTTTCTTTTTAAGTTCTTCGATCTTGCCAAGTGGATCGCCATTCACATCAAAACCTTCACGCGGCATTTTCAGCATTGCTAAGGCATGTAAAGGGATGTCAGGGCGCGACCACGCATCTGGCGCAGGTGACAAATCATCTGTATTGGTTTCACCAGGCACCATAAATACCGTTACGGTAATTTTTTCAGCCACAGGGTCTTTACTTGTGAACCATTCGCCATCTGCCCAAGACTGCACAACCTTTTTGGCGTATTCATTGCCCGCATCGGCTTTTTCTTTTACATCGTAAAAAGCGTCAAACATTAACAATGTGTGCGATAACGAACCAGCTGCTTCGTCGGCTAACTTAGGGTTATCAAGCGCTTTGATCAGTGGCTCAATATTGTAGCCACCTAACATGGTGCCTAAAATTTCCGTGGCTCGCTCATCTGAGATCAATGGTGAAGTGGCTTCACCTTCGGCAATGGCCGCTAAAAAGCTAGCTTTAACGTACGCCGCCTGGTCAACACCAGCAGGAACACGGTTGGTGAACAAGTCCATCAAAAACGCTTCTTCGCCAGAAGGTGGATTTTTTAATAACTCGATTAAATCAGCAACTTGTTGTGCATTTAAAGGCTCAGGCACAATGCCCATTTCTGCTCGTTCTGCTACATGTATGCGGTATGCTTCTAACACGGTATTTCCTCTATAAATTAGTTAGGACTAGTTCGGGTGTTTAATTAACCTTGATCACGACTGATTAGAATGCTGACTTAAGACGTTATTAAGTCAGCTAGTCACAACCGACAACCAGTGATCGTAGATGATTATGACTGACTAACGACTATTTAGTGATAAATAAAATTAGCCTGAAATTCATGTCGCAATCCAAATTCAGGGTGCGAATTTTACTATACCCTGCGTCAAGATTGAAGTGGTACAATGCATGCCTAGTAAAAAAAACGGCTTATTCCCAGTATCATAAATACAAATATGTGCTGAACGCATCATTCGCAATTCATAATAAACACCTAACACTTTGAACGACATACCCATTGGGTTTTTATACATAGCCCTGACTCTGCTGATCTTAACCTCAGCGTTCTTCTCATCATCTGAAACGGCAATGATGGCGGTTAATCGTTATCGCGTTAAAACCCAAGCGGATGCCGGTAATCGCAGCGCTAAACTCGTTCTCAGTCTGCTTAAGTCGCCAGATCGATTATTGGGTACTATTTTATTTGGTAATAATGTAGCCAATATTGCCGCCTCTACCTTAGCGACGGTTATCGGCTTGCGCGTATTCG
>CAZOBR010000141.1:0-5883 GCA_964578035.1 uncultured Gammaproteobacteria bacterium | reverse complement strand
ATCAACAATGGTGCTGACTAAGCGACCTTGCCAAGCAATTTTGAACGCAGTAGCAACCGTAGACCAACACAAGACGGCAGCCAAACCATAGGCGATGGCTCGGGTTTCAGAATGCATATGATGGGTGTAGAAAGTGCTCAAATATTATATTTGTTACTAGAGCTGATCTGCGGCTACCTTATTGCTTGACGATGTGTCTTGAAAACAAATTTACTCTTGAATGATCATCATCAAAAGCTGCAGTGACGTGTCTTGATTTACTTTTTACAATACAGGGCATATGCTTATTCATGTTAATTAACTACAGGCTTTATTGTATGCGCACCAAAAATTCGACTAAGAAATTTTTTCAAAGAACTAAGTTTAGTTTACTGCTAATTGCGCCCTTGTTAATGATCAGTGCGTGCAGCAATGATGATATCGGCGCCGATTCGTTGACCGACAATACCTTGGCCGACAATACTTTGAATACCACGAACACTATTTCAAACAATACTCAGATGCAAAAGTTCACACGACTAAAAGAATTATCCTCACCAGCCCCAGTGGCTAACCGTATTGATACTGAGCGTGAGCACCATGGGCAAAGTTTGCAAGATCCGTATTTTTGGTTGCATGATCAAAGTTACCCCAAAGTAGACGATGCAGATGTGCTCGATTATTTAAAAGAAGAAAATGCCTACCACAAGCAATTTTTAGCGCCGCATAAAAGTTTGGTAGATACGGTTTTTGAAGAGTTCAAAGGTCGAACCGATGAAACCGAAGAGTCGGTTCCTTATATTGAGAATGGTTATGAGTATCGCTGGTACTACCGTGAGGGCGATGAGTATCGAACACGCAGCCGTAAAAACTTACAAACGGGCGATGAAGCCATCTTTTTAGATGAAACAGCATTAGCCAAAGACCATAAGTACTTTGTGTTGGGTGATTGGGCTATCAGCCCAGATAATCGTTACTTAGCGTATTCATTTGATACGACGGGCGATGAGCGCCATCAAGTTAGAATAAAAGATCTAGAAACGGGCAAATATTTAGCTGACCAACTTAACGACGTTGCCGGCGATTTAGCCTTTAGCTCGGATGGCAAATCGCTTATCTATGGCTTACTTGAGGAAGATCGCTGGTATACCAAAGAGATTAAAGTGCATACGATTGGCCAAGCACAATATGCTGATACAACATTGTTTGTTGAATCTGACGATGGTTACTTTATTGGTTTTTATCTGACCAGCAGTCGAGACTTTTTTGTGCTTAGTTCTAGCCAAGGCGAAGTACAAGAAAGTCACGTTATTCGGGCTGATCTAAGTGGTGATCTGATCGAGATGGTTTCTCGTGAGGCGGGATTCCAGCAGACTATTGATCACGCGCATGGCTACTTTTATTTGTTAGCAAATGATACGCACAAGAATTTTCGATTAGCCCGTGTCAGTGACAAAGCGCCACAAACAAAAAACTGGCAAACGCTACAACAAGGTTCCGACACAAATTATCTATTGAGTTTGCAAGCTTTTGATAGCTTTCTGGTGTTGAAGTCGCGCGACCAAGGCTTGGAAAAGATTGAGTTGATCAATTACCCAACTGATAAAAAGAGTTTAGTGCGCGAAGCCATTGAATTTCCAGAGTCGGTTTTTAGTGCCTCAATTGGTGTAAACCCGGAGTTTAAAGCCAATTTTTTACGCGTTAATTATGAATCAATGATCACGCCAGATACGGTATTTGATTATCAAATTGAAAGTGATGAATTAGTTACCCGTAAAGTTAAAAAAGTGCCATCCGGCTACGATAAAAGCCAATATCAAAGCGAGCGGGTTATGATTCCAGCACGTGATGGCGTTCAGATCCCAGTGACGTTAGTTTATAAAAAAGGCTTTAAGAAAGACGCCAGTCATCCAATGTGGCTTTACGGATACGGAGCGTATGCAATAACAGTGACGCCATCGTTTTCAACCTTAAGGCTCAGCGCACTGGATCGAGGGTTTTCCTATGCCATTGCGCATGTACGTGGCGGTTCAATGATGAGCTATCAATGGTATTTAGATGGCAAACTAAAAAAGCGTACCAACACCTTTAATGATTTTGTTGATGTTGCTAAAGGTTTGGTAGAACGCAAGTACGTTACAGCAGGCAATATCTCTATCTCAGGTCGAAGTGCGGGCGGTGAGTTAATGGGGGCTGCGGTAATTCAAGCGCCTGACCTATGGCGATCAGTTAACTTAGGCGTGCCGTTCGTGGATGTGCTGAATACAATGTTAGATGCTACATTGCCGCTCACCCCGCCTGAATGGAAGGAGTGGGGCAACCCAATCGAAAGTGCAGATGATTTTGCGCTGATACAATCGTATTCGCCTTACGACAATATTGAGCAACGCGATTACCCGCCCATGTTTGTGTCCGGCGGAATTAATGACCCGCGTGTTACTTATTGGGAGCCCGCTAAATGGACTGCCAAAATGCGTAAGGAAAAAACCGATGACAATCTATTGGTGATGCGCATTAATATGGGCGCAGGCCACTTTGCTAATTCAGGTCGTTATGGGCGCTTGAAAGACTACGCAGAAGAGTACGCGTTTATGTTGCTCGCGCACGAAATAACCGAATAGCGGTAGTGATTGTAGTACCTGATATTCTAAGCACTAATGCTAGGCATGAGTATTCAAACTCATAAACCTAGCATTATTGTAAAACGCTTGTTTATTCAGCTAGCTTTCGACAAACGCCCGTTCAATCACGTATTCAGAGATATCGCCGCGAATAGTTTCTTTGAAACCCATGCCATCTAGGATTACACAAAAGTCTTTTAGCATGGATGGGCTGCCGCACAGCATAAAGCGATCGTCTTTAACATTAATCGGCGGCAGACCGAGAGACTCAGCCAATTTGCCAGACGTAAGTGCGTCGGTTAGGCGGCCTTGAGTATGAAAATCTTCTCGTGTGACAGTAGGGTAGTAAAGTAATTTACCTTGCACCATTTCACCAAAGAACTCGTTATTAGGCAGTTCATTAATAACATCTTGATAGGCTAGCTCAGACACTTCACGTACGCCATGGGTCAAAATGACTTTATCAAAACGCTCATATACTTCTGGGTCTTTGATTACGCTCATAAATGGCGCTAAGCCCGTTCCCGTGGCTAACAAATACAGATGCTTTGCGGGCTTAAGTGCCTCTACGAGCAAAGTCCCTGTTGGCTTTTTGCTGCACAGAATTTTGTCACCGACTTTTAGATTTTGCAGGTGTTTGGTTAATGGGCCGTCTTGCACTTTAATGCTGAAGAACTCCATGTGTTCTTCATAATTTGCGCTGGCAATCGAGTAGGCGCGCATTAATGGTTTGCCGTCGATCTCGAGGCCAATCATAATGAACTGGCCGTTCTCAAAGCGAAACCCGGGATCACGTGTTGTGGTAAAGCTGAAAAGGGTATCGTTCCAATGATGAACACTTAGAACTTCTTCTTCACGGATATTAGCGGCCATATCAGGTATCTCAAATAGACAAATTTAGTTAAGGTTGAGCGAAATTTCAGCTCAAATTAATCATGGTTAAACGGGCTTTAAGTTTGGCCGCAAGATTAGCGATTGCTTGCCGTTTTGTAAACCAAAATAGGTGGCCGTTTTAGAATTTTTATTGCTAACAAGCAAGATTTTATTTATATGATAAATAGAGTTGTAAGTCGGTTTTTAATAACAATTAGTTATTTAAGACTGTTTGTTAAAAAATCAAGTTCAAGGCGGTAAGTTTGGTTGTGTGCGGCTCGCTATTTAAGTAGCATCACGGTATGAACGACTTTACTCATTTGAATGAATCTGGCCAAGCCAACATGGTAGATGTATCAGCGAAAGCTGACACGACCAGAGTTGCGATTGCGCAATCCAGAGTGGTGCTAAGCCAAGAGGTATTATCAAAGATTCAGGGGCAAAGCATCGCTAAGGGTGATTTACTTGCGACGGCACGAATTGCCGGTATTCAAGCAGCTAAAAAGACTTCGGATCTTATTCCTCTGTGTCACCCGTTACCGTTAACCAAAGCGGTGGTTGATATTAATGAGTTTAGTGACGCCGATAAGTCGGGTTTAGAAATTATTGCCACCTGCAAAACATCGGGTAAAACCGGTGTGGAAATGGAAGCACTCACAGCTGCGTCTGTGGCCGCACTTACTGTTTATGATATGTGTAAAGCAATTGATAAAGGTATTGTGATTGAGTCAGTGCAATTGCTGGAAAAAACGGGCGGCAAGTCTGGAGATTGGAAGCGATGATCAAAGTTTTATTTTTTGCCAATTTGCGCGACTACGCAGGCGTCGATTCGATTGAGTTGCCCGCTGAAGGTATTAGCCATGTGCGTGATTTATTGAGCGCCTTTAATGGACTGCTGCCTGATGAGCTGGTTGAGAATTTAAGTGATGAAAGCGCCATGGTGTCGGTGGATCATAAATACGCAGGTTGGGATGCCGAGTTGCATGATGGCGCAGAAGTAGGACTATTACCGCCTGTCTCGGGTGGGTAGTGATTTGTCCAAGCTAGAGACAAACTCTGACATTATTATCAGTGAAGCCGAATTTGATGTCGGCACTGAGTACCAAGCCTTGTGCGATGCCTCACTAGGCTCCGGTGCGGTTGTGTTCTTTGTTGGTTTGGTGCGTGATTTATACGATGCGGATTCCTCTGAAGACACAATCGAATACATTGAACTACAGCATTATCCAGGCATGACCGAGTCACTTTGCCAAGAAATTATTGATCAGGCGAAACAGCGATTCCCGTTTGACGGCGTGCGCTTAATCCATCGAGTAGGTAAGATTTATGCGCACGAACAAATCGTGATGGTGGCCGTTGCAAGTCGCCATCGTGATAATGCCTTTCAAGCTGCTCAGTTTATAATGGACTACTTAAAAACTCGGGCCACTTTTTGGAAAAAAGAAGTCGGAGCGCGCGGTGACCACTGGCTTGGTATCAAAAATACTGACAAAGCTGCCACTGAGCGTTGGTCAGAATCGAATTAATCATGAGTTAAACAAAATGAGCAGTGCATCAAAAGAATTCATCAAGATAAACGTAGCCGTGTTAACGGTATCAGATACGCGTACGCTTGAAACGGACACTTCAGGCCAATACTTAGTAGACCAAGTGCTTGAACTTGGTCATCAAGTCGCCGCCAGAGAAATTGTGATAGACGATGTGTACTTAATGCGTGCGCAAGTTTCACAATGGATAGCCGATCCCAGCATACATGCAATTATCAGTACTGGTGGTACTGGCTTTACTGGCCGTGACAGCACGCCAGAAGCGCTTAAGCCATTATTCGATAAAGAAATTGACGGCTTTGGTGAACTGTTTAGACACCTATCGCTCGCGGATATCGGCACATCAACGGTGCAATCCAGAGCGATTGGTGGCATGGCCAATAAAACTGTTATTTTCTGCTTACCGGGTTCTACTGGTGCATGTAAAACCGGTTGGCAAGGGATATTAAAAGAGCAGCTCGATAGCCGGCATCGTCCATGCAATTTTGTGCCGCATACCAATGCAGGCGCTTAAGCACTGTCGATTCAGTATATTCTCTTTGCTAGTTCAATATGATTAGTCTCGCGCAAGCACAAAAGAATCTGCAACGCCTACAATCGATAAACAGCGAGGGGTCGAGCGCATCGATAGAAACGCTTGCGCTTGCTCAAGCGCTGGGTCGAGTGGTTGCTGTTGATGTACAGTCAAGCTTAGACATACCACCTGCCAATAATAGTGCAATGGATGGTTTTGCGGTTAATACGGATGACCTAAATGCAACAACCACCGAGCTAACAATTTCGCAACGAATACCGGCTGGCGCTGCGCCTGAAGTATTGAAAGCTGGAACAGCAGCACGCATTTTTACTGGCGGTAATATGCC
>CAZOBR010000140.1:0-5901 GCA_964578035.1 uncultured Gammaproteobacteria bacterium | reverse complement strand
CTACAGCTGATAAAGTGCCTACAGCTGATAAAGTGCCTACAGCTGATAAAGTGCCCTAGAACAAACCATCAATCATCCCTTCTTCATTGATGCCAATGGCTTCAGCAGAGGGTACGCGTGGTAGGCCAGGCATGGTCATGATTTCGCCGCAAATCGCAACGATAAAGCCAGCGCCAGCGGCTAAACGTACTTCACGAATCGGTACAGAATGATTTGTAGGTGCGCCCCGTAGGTTTGGATCGGTACTGAAACTGTATTGCGTCTTAGCCATACAGATTGGTAGATCGCCATAACCTTGTTCTTGCCATTGTTTGAGTTGACTGCGAATTTTCTTATCCGCAATTACTTCGCTGGCGCGATAGATGCGCGTTGCGATGGTTTCGATTTTTTCAAACAGTGGCATGTCGTCTGGGTAGATCGGCGCGAAACTTGCCATATCGGCTTCAGCAATTTCTGCAACCCGAGTTGCTAACTCTTTTGAGCCATCTGAGCCATGTTCCCAGTGCTTAGACAAAATTGCTTCCGATCCTTGCTCAGCAACGTAGTCTTTAATTACTTGAACTTCGGCGTCGGTATCCGTTACAAAGTGGTTGATTGCAACAACAACAGGCACACCAAACGATTTTAAGTTCTCAATATGTCGACCTAAGTTCGGGCAGCCGTCTTTAACCGCGTCAACGTTTTCAGAGCCAAGGTTGGCTTTGGCAACGCCGCCGTTCATTTTCATTGCGCGAACCGTAGCAACCAATACGACTGCACTTGGCGAAATACCTGCCTTGCGGCATTTGATGTCTAAGAACTTCTCAGCACCAAGGTCAGCACCAAAGCCTGCTTCGGTTACCACGTAATCGGCTACTTTCAATGCGGTAGTCGTTGCGACTACAGAGTTACAGCCGTGTGCAATGTTAGCGAATGGGCCGCCGTGTACAAATGCAGGGTTGTTTTCCAAGGTTTGCACAAGATTAGGTTGCATTGCCTGTTGCAGCAATACTGTCATCGCACCATCGGCTTTGATATCACGACAGTAAACAGGACTTAGGTCGCGTCGATAAGCGACAATAATGTCGCCCAAACGTTTTTCTAAGTCTTTTAAATCTTTTGATAAACATAGAATCGCCATTACTTCAGAGGCTACGGTTATATCAAAGCCGGTTTGGCGTGGCACACCATTTGCAACACCGCCGAGGCTAGTCACCGTGTCTCGTAAGGCGCGGTCATTCATGTCCATTACGCGACGCCATGTCACGCGTCGTTGGTCAATTTCTAACTCGTTGCCCCAGTAGATATGGTTATCGATCATCGTCGACAATAAGTTATGTGCAGACGTGATTGCGTGGAAGTCACCGGTAAAGTGCAGATTCATATCTTCCATTGGTACGACTTGCGCCATGCCGCCACCTGCTGCGCCACCTTTCATGCCAAAGCATGGGCCAAGTGACGCTTCACGAATACAAATTGCGGTTTTCTTGCCAATCGAATTTAAGCCATCGCCCAATCCTACAGTAGTGGTGGTTTTACCTTCACCAGCGGGGGTAGGGTTAATCGCGGTTACAAGGATTAGCTTGCCATCTTCTTTGCTGCTTTGAGCTTTAATAAACTCAGAGCTTACTTTGGCTTTGTCATGACCAAAGGGAAGTAAGTGCTCGCTTGGGATGTCTAGTATTGCACCAATTTCTTGGATTGGTTTTTTATTTGCCTCGCGGGCAATTTCAATATCGGTTTTGTAGCTCATTCGAGTGACCTTTGGTTAAATATTGCTTGTTTACTTAAAAAGTATTTAGTCAGTGACAACATTTTTATGGTTGTTGACGCGTCGTTTCTGAAATACTAATGAAAGCGTGTTTTTAAAACTGTTCTAATCGCGACATGTTGCCCTTGTTTGCTGGGCTTAGAGCGATTATCAAAAATTATTTTGAGAATATTAGCTTGTTCTAATGTTAGTTGTTTTAGTCGTTTTTAGACTACTCCATTCACAATGCTTGGCGTACATTACATACAGATGCTGTATTCAATAGTTTGTACCAGTTTAAAAATAGAAAAGATTTAAAAATAAGAAATAATGAAAACTCACGTTAAAGCACTTGTTGTTGGTGGCGGCGCGGTCGGTACTGGAATTGCTTATCACCTAGCCAAATATGGTTGGGAAGAGGTCATGCTGATTGAGCGTGATGAACTGACCTCAGGGTCAACCTGGCATGCAGCAGGCTTATTGCCGCTTTTTAACATGGGTTATGCAACAACGCATTTGCATGACTACTCGGTTAATTTTTATAAAACGCTTGAACAAGAGACGGGTCTAAATGCGGGCTTTTCGGTTGTGGGTAATTTGCGCATGGCGCAAACCAAGGCGCGTATGGATGAATACATGCTTTACGGTGCAACAGCAGAAACCGTTGGCGTGGAATATCATCAGCTGACACCTGCGCAAATTAAAGAACGCTGGCCTTTGATTAATACCGATGACTTAGAAGGTGCAATCTATCACCCCGGTGATGGATATATTAATCCTGCTGATGTCACAATGGCGATGGCCAAAGGCGCGCGTCAACGCGGTGTGACAATTGAACGCAAATGGCAAGTTGATGGTTATGAGTGGACAGGTTCCGAATGGAAAGTCACCTGCACAAAAATGGTCGATCAAGGCGGCAACCTTGTTGCGTCTGAAGAGCAAGTGGTGATTACCGCCGAGCATGTTGTAACCGCCACAGGTAACCACGCGCAACGCACAGCCCAATTGCTCGGTATTAAAATTCCAGCAATTGTGGTTGAGCACCAATTTATTGTTACTGAGGTAGATCCAGCTTTGCAAGCGTGGCGCGATGCAGGTAACCCGGAGCACCCTGTTATTCGTGACGCGGATGCGCAATCGTATGTTCGAGAAGAGCGTGATGGTTGGATTTTAGGTGTTTACGAGCGCGGTGCACCGGCGCGTTTTGAATACGGCGTGCCAGATTCATTTCGAGCTGATTTATTCCCATTAGACCTTGAACGTATTGAAGAACAATACATGGCAATGATTCATCGTATGCCATCGTGTGAGCAAAGTGGTTTGAAAGATGACTACAATGGCCCAATTTGTTATACCCCGGATGGCAACCCACTGGTGGGCCCAGCGCCAGGTTTGCGCAACATGTGGTTAGCCGAAGGTTTTAGCTTCGGTATTACCGCGGCCGGTGGCGTAGGCAATTATCTTGCGCAAATGATGGTCGAAGGTGAGGCTGAAATCGATATGGCGTCGCTTGACCCTAAACGTTATGGCGATTGGATGACAACTGAGTACGGTGCGCGCAAGAACGAAGAATGTTACGAGCACGTTTATATATTGCACCACCCAGATGAAGAACGCGAAGCCTGTCGCCCATTAAGAACCTCGCCTGCGTACGACCGTCAAAAAGCGGCTGGCGCACAATTTGGCCAAGTAAATGGTTGGGAGCGCCCTAACTATTATGCGCCTGAAGGCTTTGATGATCATGCTTCTCGCTCATTCCGTCGCGGTGGTTGGTGGCAATATGCGGTTGATGAAGCTAAAGCGATTCGCGAAGGTGTTGGCTTGGTCGACGCTACGGCGTTTACTAAACATGTCGTCAAAGGCCCAGGGGCAACTCAATTCTTAGATTGGTTTACCTGTAACAAACTACCCACGGTTGGCCGGATCAATTTAACCTATGCATTAACTGCAGCAGGCACCACACGAACTGAATACACCATTGTTCGACGTGAAGAAAATAGTTATTACCTGGTGTCTGCAGGTGCGTGGACAGCCTACGACGCAGATTATCTACACAAAGCGGCCGAAGATAAGGTGGAAGAGTTTGGCTACATTGAAATTCAAGATGTGACCACTCAGTGGGGCGTGTTTGCGATTGCGGGGCCAAAATCTCGCGACGTGTTAAACAAAATTATTAAAGACGCTGACCCTAGCACTGCACTGTCGAATAAGCGCTTTCCTTGGTTGTCTTCACGCGACATCGAATTAGGTATGTGCCCAGTGCATGCAATTCGCGTTGCTTACACAGGCGAGCTAGGTTGGGAGTTACATCACCCAATTGAAATGCAAAACTACTTATTTGACTTAATCACCAATGCGGGTGAAGAGTTTGGTTTGAAACTGGTTGGTGCACGTGCGCAAAACTGGCTACGTCAAGAGAAATCGTATCGCGCGTTCGGTACTGAGTTAGGTCGAGATGCTACGCCTCAAGAAGCCGATTTGCCACGATTTATTGATTTATCTAAAGATTTCCATGGCAAGGACACAATGCTGGCGACTGGCATACGGTCAAAGTGTGTCACGCTATTGATCGATGGCCCAGATGATGCTGACCCATGGGGTCGAGAGGCCTTGTACTTAGTGGATGACGATCAGCAGGAAACAAAAGTCGGTCGACTGACATCTGGTGGTTATTCGGTAGCGTTTGAAAAGAGTATTGGTATGGGTTATGTGCCCGAAGATTTAGCCAGTGTTGGACAAAAACTGAAAGTGAGAATGCAGGGCAAATTGTGGGATGCAGAAATTACCCAAGACAGCCCGTACGATCCCAAGAACGAAACAATAAGAGTTAACGGTTAGCACATAAATATAAGGTGTGAGAGGTAACAGAAATGAGTGATGAAGAAGATTTCGACTTAAATGATTTAGACGACAAAGAGCTGGTTGAACAAATTCAAGACGACCTATACGACGGTATGGATGAAGAAGTTGCTGAAGGTGTGGAGATTTTGCTTGGTCGCGGAATTGATGCAAACGACGTTCTAGGTGATGCCCTAGTCGGCGGCATGAAAGTGGTTGGCGAAGATTTCCGCGATGGTATTTTATTCGTGCCAGAAGTATTGAAATGCGCAGGCGCGATGAAAGCGGGCATGGTCTTACTACGCCCAATTCTTGCCAATGCCAGCATTGATGTCTCTATGGGTAAATACGTAATTGGCACTGTTAAGGGTGATATTCACGATATTGGTAAAAACCTTGTTGGTATGATGCTTGAAGGCGCTGGCTTTGAAGTAATCGATTTAGGTATCAACAATCCAGTTGAAAACTATCTAGAAGCCGTTGAAGAACACAAGCCAGTGATTATGGGGATGTCTGCACTGCTGACCACCACAATGCCCTATATGGGCGTTGTGATTGAAGAGTTTGATAAGCGTGGTTTTACCAAAGAGGATTTGCACATCATGGTTGGTGGTGCGCCACTAAACCAAGAGTTTGCAGACGCCATTGGTGCCCACGCCTATGGTCGTGATGCCGCACGCAGTTCTGAAATGGCCAGCGGGTATGTTGAAAGCCATCGTTAGCTAGTTTTACTGTTTTGGCTTAGCAAGCGATGACTTAAGGCTGTAATTTTTGGCACGTGGTTTGTTTTTTTGAGGTGATCTTATGTTAGAAATAAATGAATCATCATTGAAACTTAATTTAAGTCATGGTGAGCAGTCGTCAAGCGATTCGTCGTCCGAGTTTCATTATGTGTGGTTGCGTGACAATTGTGATTGCGCTCAATGTAAACACCCAGACACCGATGAGCGCATTATGGTTACGGCTTTAATCGCTGATGATATTGCGCCGACTAAAGCCGAAATTCAGGGCAATGATTTGCTAATTGAGTGGAATCAATACGCACACCAAAGCTGTTATTCTCTGGACTGGTTGGCTGCACATGATTACAGTCGCTCAACTTTTTCTGATGATACTGCGCAAGGCAAACTGCATCTTTGGGGCAATGAGTTTCAAGACTCAATTCCGAATTATCAATACAGCGATTTACACAATAACGATGTCGAGTTGTTGAACTGGTGTAGTGATTTACGTGATTATGGTTTAACCATTGTGCGCGGAGCACCATTAGAAGAAGGTGAAATTGAACGTTTTGCTGAGTATGTTGCCGTGGTTCGAGAAACCATCTACGACCG
>CAZOBR010000139.1:0-6023 GCA_964578035.1 uncultured Gammaproteobacteria bacterium | reverse complement strand
CAACTTGTACAAAATACGCCTTATTCATTTGGTCAGGTGAGCGAGTAGGCATAATAAGGAGACAAGTAAAGATTAAAGTTTTAGGCTGGTCAAATTATACCTTAGTGCCTATTAAAAAAATCAGTAAATAGTCACTCGTAAGTCTTTGTTTATAAGGTTTTTCATGCATTGCGCATAATCTTACTTACTGCTATGATTCGACAGTCTTACTGATTTTGTAAGTAAGTTGCCATAGTCAACAATAAACAAAATCAAGACAACGATTTTTTTGGGAAGCGCTTGTCTGAACATGTTTTACAACTTATGTTCTAAAAGCTGTGTTCAACAGACTGTGTTCAACAGACTGTGTTCAACAGACTGTGTTCAACAGACAGTGTTCAACAGACAGTGCGATTTCTTAAGATTCTGTGAGGCGATGTCAAATTAATGAATTTGATACAGAGTAACAAAAGACTCTATCGCTTATCACATACAGGGCAATGTATCTCACCCTGATTTATGAGGTACTCAGCAAAACTGTCGTTAATAAACTTTTAATTAGAACCAGTATTAATGTATCAACTGGCTCAACAAGTTTATTAGTATTAACGATCAAATTTTGCAACCGTCATTGACTGGTGATTTAGGAAATTGTTAAGCGCACAGCGCTATAACGTACGTTAAATCAGAAACCATAATGACAAGCTACTTAGTTAACATTAATTGCTAATTTAGCTGTGCATCTTAAAACACAAAATTAAGATTAAACAGCCATTAACTAAACGTTGACTAATAAAACGAAAAGATTTGTCGGTTTGTTATTACTCAACAAGCTGACCGTAAACTGGCTTTATTCAATATTTAGCAAGTCTAACTAAGCATAATAGCTTATCTAGTTATATGAACTATTAGACTTGCACAAGGTTACCGCTATTAAGTGTTCATTTGATACAACACAATAAGCAGTTAATCAACATATTTAAATTGAGAATATTGTTTAGAAAATAGAATTAAAGCATTGTATTTAATTGCTATTTTTTAAAATGATGAATGCATAGCTTATGTGCACCTTAAGTTCAAAAAAGCATTCGACCTTTTCTAAATAGCTTGGGTTTATTCAAATGGCATCGCATCAATCGCGTAGCCTGCTTGAGCAAACCAATGTCATTAAGACTCTGAAAGCAAACCTAACTCCCTCGCTTTGACATGGCTGTTGTCTCATTAGTGAGACAGAGGAAAAAATGAAAAGAATGTTATTTAATGCAACCCACTCTGAAGAGTTGCGTGTTGCGATTGTAGATGGACAAAAACTGGTTGATCTAGACATTGAGTCTGCTGCAACCGCCTTGAAAAAAGGCAATATTTACAAAGGAAAAATTACGCGAGTAGAACCGAGTTTAGAAGCCGCATTTGTGGAATACGGTTCTGGTCGCCAAGGCTTTTTACCAATGAAAGAAGTGTCTCGTAGTTACTTTCAAAACTACAACTCTGAAACACCTATTTCGCAAGTTAAAATTGCAGATGTTTTAAAGTCGGGCCAAGAACTATTAGTACAAGTAGAAAAAGACGAACGTGGCAACAAAGGTGCTGCGCTTACGACCTTTATCAGCCTTGCGGGTCGTTATTTAGTATTGATGCCCAACAACCCGAAAGGCGGCGGTATTTCACGCCGTATTGAAGGTCAAGAACGACAAGAACTTCGCGAAGCCATGTCAGAACTTGAAATCCCTCGCGAGCACGCTTTAATTGCGCGAACAGCTGGTATTGGCAAAAGTGCCGAAGAGCTGCAGTGGGACTTAGATTATTTAAAAAGCCTGTCAGACGCAATTCAACAAGCAGCGGATGCTCAGCCCGCACCTTTTTTGGTTTATCAAGAAACCAACTTAGTTGTGCGTTCAATTCGCGACTACTTTCGCAGCGACATTAATGAAATCATCATTGATGATAAAGAAATTTTTGAACGTGCATCACGCTTTATGCAACAAGTGATGCCGCAAAATGTAATCAAGCTCAAGCACTACGAAGACACAGTACCACTGTTCTCGCGCTATCAAGTTGAGCATCAAATCGAGTCTGCTTATGCGCGAGAAGTTCATTTGCAATCAGGTGGCGCACTCGTTATTGATCCCACTGAGGCCTTAACATCAATCGACGTAAACTCTGCGCGTGCCACTAAAGGCGGTGATATTGAAGAAACGGCGCTACAAACAAATCTCGAAGCGGCTGAAGAAATAGCACGCCAGCTACGTATTCGCGACTTAGGTGGCTTAGTTGTCATCGACTTCATTGACATGCTCGCAAATAAAAACCAACGCGCAGTCGAACAATGCTTACAAAATGCCTTGAAGGCAGATCGCGCGCGTGTGCAAGTGGGTCGTATTTCACGCTTCGGCTTACTTGAAATGTCGCGCCAGCGTTTGCGTTCATCAATCAGTGATTCGAACTACCATGTTTGCCCTCGCTGTGAAGGCAATGGGCATATTCGCAGCGTTGGTTCATCAGCGTTGAGCGTCTTGCGTATCATTGAAGAAGAGGCACTCAAGGAGAATACTGAAGCGATTAATGCCCACCTTCCAATAAAAACAGCAACGTACTTACTAAATGAGAAGCGTCACGAGGTAAGTTTATTGGAAAACCGCTTAGGCACTAATATCACCATCGTTCCAACGATTGAATTAGAAACACCGCATTTTAAAATTCAACGCTTGCGCAGCGAAGATTTAGACGAAATGCCAAACCTGCCGAGTTACAAGACGGAAATTCAAGAACCTAAAGAAGATCCTCGTAAAGCAAAGTATCAAAAGAAAAATCAAGTCAGCAATGTTGTAATTGCGCCAAATACCGCACCCGCGGTGTCGATTGAATCAATCCAAGTCGCAGACAAACCTGTTCCTACACCTGTACCAGAGCCTGTGAAACCAGGTATTTTTGTTCGTTTATGGCGTGCATTATTCGGCACTGGCGACGAAGAGCAAGAGAAAAAAGACAGCCGGAAAAAAGGCGGCAAGCACCACAACAACCGCGGACGTAATCATAACAATCGCGGTGGAAAAGGTCATCAAGCACGTGGTGGTAATGCTGGCGGTCGGAATAGCAACCAACGCCGCAACAACAATCGCAATAAGTCTAATAACCGCGGTAATGCTAATAAAAAGCAAGAAGGTAGCGGCGACAATAAACAAAATGCGAATGGCAATAAATCGAATAATGCTTCTGGTAACAGCTCTAATAACAATTCTAATAACAACAGAGGCAATAACCGCAACCGTAATAGAAATCGTAACCGTAACCGCAATCGCAACAATAGTAATAAGTCTGGCGGCGATAACAAAGCTGCAAACTCGCAAGAGTCAAATAAACCAAACTCTAATAACAAACCTGCGCCACAGCCTAAACCCAATAATTCTGAGGTAAGCGGTAATCGCGTAGACAGCTAATTTATTGGTCTGAAATATACCCAAACTGCGATACGACGAATATTACTGGCACCATTATCGGTACTATTACGCACATGTTTAAATTATAATTTTAGACATGTGCGGTATCGCAGGCATTCTCAGCTCCACACCCTTTGAGCAACTGGCGAAACAACCAGATGTCAACATCTCTGCGCGCGTATCAGCCATGCAAAAGGCGTTGCTACATCGTGGCCCAGACGGACAAGACACGTACTTCTGCCCTTCTCGACAAGCAGTTCTTACGCATACTCGCCTTGCGATTATTGATTTAAGCGACACTGGTAAACAGCCAATGCGACTTGGTGATCTCATTATTAGCTTTAATGGTGAAATCTATAACTACCAAGAACTTCGCGCAGACTTAGAAGCATCTGGTGAGTCATTTAGCAGTGATTCCGATACGGAAGTTATTCTCAAACTTTATCTAAGGTTCGGCTCCGAGTGTGTCAAACACTTGCGCGGCATGTTTGCCTTTGTCATTTGGAATAACACAAACAAAACCGCATTCGCCGCACGCGACCCGCTTGGCATTAAGCCATTTTATTATTGGCATAATGCGGATCAGTTCGCATTTAGTTCGGAGCTTCGCAGTTTGTTGGCGGCTAACTTAAGCTCACAAGCAATCTGCCCAAATGGTTTAAACAGTTACTTACAAACGGGTACGGTCGCCGAACCAAACAGTTTAGTTGAAGACATTAGCATGTTACCCGCAGGTTGTTCATTAGAATGGCAAAATGGCGATTACAAAATTGAGCGTTTTTGGCAACTCAATTTTTCTGGCGACCACACTGAAGATAATTCAAAAAATTATACTGATATTGTTGAAGAGACACGCACTGCATTAATTGATTCTGTACGCGCTCATTTTGTCAGTGATGTGCCCGTAGGTTTATTTTTAAGTGGTGGCATTGACTCAACAGCCTTACTCGCGATTGCGAAACAAGTAAGTAATAGCACGATTAACACTTATTCAATTGCGTTTGAGAACCCAGCATGGAACGAAGGAGACATTGCTAGACGTGTTGCAAAAACATTTAACACTAATCACACAGAATTTTTAATGACGCCCGAACGGGCAAAACCCCTATTTAATGAATTCTTAGCGAGCATTGATCAACCCACGACTGATGGCTTTAATACTTTCTGCGTCTCTAAGCTAGCCAGCGAACGCGGTGAAAAAGTGGTGATCTCAGGTATTGGCGGCGATGAGCTATTTGCTGGTTACGCGTCATTTGAAAAACTGCCAAAAATACACAAAACTGCGCGACTATTTTTTTGGCTAGCGCCTGTATTGAACCTATTAAACAAACAGCTATCAGCTCGATTACGGCGTATTAGCGATATCTTAAACGCAGCCAAATCATTAGCTCGTGCTCACCGTGCTTTTAGAGGTATTTTTTCTACTCGTGAAGCTGATGACATAATGAACACTTTTGTCATTACTAAAACGAGCACACCTAAGCAGGCATTGTGCTCAAGCCAAACAAATTTACCATTGCCTGACCAAATAAGCACATTAGAACTTGAAGGTTATATGCGTAATCAATTGTTACGTGATAGCGATGTCATGAGCATGGCACACGGCATAGAGCTACGTGTGCCTTTTATCGACAGCGTGTTCGTCGACACCATTAGCGAAATACCCGCTAAACAACGTCTACAAATAGGTAAAAAGCTATTAATCGATGCCGTACCGGAACTACCAGAATGGGTTATTAATCGGCCGAAACAAGGGTTTCGCTTTCCATTTGACGAATGGTTTGCGGATGATTGGAATCAAATACAAAGCCCTAAAACACCAACATGGATTAAATTGACGCCTTGGTATCGTCGCTGGTGTTTATCGGTACTCAACCATTGGGTATCTGAACAAAAAATAAGCTAGCAATGCGCGACCCAAGCAAGTTAAAAGTACTACATGTTATTCCGTCAGTGGCTCCTTGCCGTGGCGGGCCGAGCAAAGCAATCATTGAAATGGTGCAGGCACTTCGGCAACTGGGCGTTGATGCTGAAATTGCCACAACAAACGATGATGGGCCTATAAAGCTCGATGTGGAATTAAATACACTCATTGAATATCGAGGCGTACCAATACGTTTTTTTAACCGCTTCTCGCCGCCAATCAAGGCAATTCGAGAGTTTGCCTACTCGTACAACTTTACACGTTGGCTAGCAAAACATATCAATGATTATGATCTAATACACATACACGCTATTTTTTCTTATTGCTCGACCAAGGCAATGAGGATCGCACGAAAGCACGGCATACCTTATATAGTGCGGCCAATTGGCCAGCTAGAAGCGTGGTCGTTAAAGCAATCTAAAACTCGAAAAGCTAAGTACTTAGAATTGATTGAACGCGATAATCTAATCAATGCGGGTGCAGTCCATTTCACCGCCGAGTCAGAAAAAACGCAAGCCCTAGAACTTATTCCTGAGCTAGTGTCCACAGTTATTCCCTTGGGCATTGAGCTGCCAATACTCATCCGTGATGCCTCGACAAAAATGGTTGAACGCTGGCAACTCAAAGATGGCATAGCAACGATTGTTTATTTATCTCGGCTGCATCCTAAAAAAGGCTTAGAG
>CAZOBR010000138.1:0-6093 GCA_964578035.1 uncultured Gammaproteobacteria bacterium | reverse complement strand
CATCATCGAAACGGTCATGAAGTCTAAGTTTGTTGATCAAGCACAAGCACAGATTCGTGACAGAATTAGCCGTATGCCCAGCGCTGAATTAATGGCTGAAATGCGTAATGTTGACGCGAAAAGGCTGATGGAACTTGCCAATGCTAATACAGAGTTCGATGGCTATATCCAAACAGCCAATGTATTAAGAGATGGCCATGTTATTCCTAAAGAATCGACCATGGCATTGTTTAATGACCCGAGTCGATACAATAGCGTGCCAATGATTTTAGGCGCTAACCGCGATGAAAATAAATTGTTCATGTCAAACAATCCTGAGTATGTATCGTTTTTTCTGGGAATTTTTCCACAAATAAAAAACTCAGCGCGTTATAACCGCATATCTAAATTTGTATCGGATAATTGGAAGGCTGGTGCCGTGGATGAACCTGCCAAAAGGATTAGTAAAACTTCTGCTGCAAATGTTTATGCGTATCGCTTTGATTGGGATGACTCGCCATCAAATTGGTTGATCGATTTGCCCGATTTGATTGGCGCTGCACACGGCATCGAAATTAGCTTTGTTTTCGGTGACTTTAAAGGCGGAACAGATTTAAGTTTCTTGGTCGATAAGTCAAATGCTCAAGGACGTAAACAATTGTCATTACAAATGATGGATTATTGGGCTGCTTTTGCCCACACTGGCAATCCAGGTAAAGGCTTTACTGGTCAGCAAAAGGAGTGGCGGGCATGGCAGGAGCAAGGTGATAACTTAATGTTATTTGCTAGCGATCAAGATGGTGGCACGCGTATGAGTGAGCTACGCCATAATGTTGCCGACATTAAAAAAATGCTCGAAAATGACGATATTATTACGGATAAAAAATACCGTTGCGAAGCGTATGCAGCGTTATTTTTACACGGTTATCAAGTTAACGACTTCTTTGATCAAGGCGAATATGAGCAATTAGGATGTTCAGCCTATCCAGTTATTTCTTTTAGAAACAGTTAGTTAATGAATGTTTTGATACTAAAAAATCGAATGATTAAATAGCAATTAAAAAATCTAATCGGCGTCATCGGTATTTTGATAAGTCCAGTTAGCAGATTGAGAGTATAGTTATTCTCAATCTCTATTAATCTAATTATTATCTCAGAGGACTACCTTATGTTTAAAAATGTAATTTCATGCATTGCAATCAGTTTTGTGATGACATCCTTAGCCGCAAGCAATCTGGCAATTGCGCAAAGCGCTAAATCTAACCAATTTTGGTGGCCAGATCAGCTTAATCTTAGTCCGTTGCGTGACCACGATAATCGCTCAAACCCACTCGGAGATGATTTTGATTACGCAGCAGCATTCTTAGACCTCGATCTTAACGCCGTTAAAGCTGATATCGATACGTTATTAACAACGTCTCAAGATTGGTGGCCAGCTGACTTTGGCAACTATGGCCCATTCTTTATTCGTATGACTTGGCACAGCGCCGGTACTTACCGTACGCTGGACGGTCGCGGTGGTGGTGATGGTGGTCAGATGCGTTTTGATCCGCTTAATAGCTGGCCCGACAATGGCAACCTAGATAAAGCCAAGCGCTTATTGTGGCCAATCAAACAGAAATATGGTCATGCATTGTCGTGGGCTGATTTGATGATACTCGCGGGTAACGTAGCTTTGGAGAACATGGGGTTTCAAACCTATGGTTTTGCTGGTGGACGTGCTGATGACTGGGAGCCTGACCTTGTTTATTGGGGGCCCGAACTTGAGATGCTGGCAAGTGACCGTCATGAACGCGACGGCAAGTTACAACGCCCACTGGGTGCCACTCACATGGGGCTTATTTATGTAAACCCTGAAGGCCCTCGTGGCAAGCCTGACCCTGTTGGCTCGGCACGTAATATTCGTGTGGCATTTGGTCGCATGGCGATGAATGACGAAGAGACGGTTGCTTTAGTTGCGGGTGGTCATACCTTTGGCAAAATGCACGGCGCGCACAAACCAAGTGATTGTGTTGGTGCGGAGCCAGCCGGCGCTTCACTAGAGGAGCAAGGCCTTGGTTGGAAAAATAAATGTGGCAAAGGTCACTCGGAAGACACGGTAACCAGTGGTTTAGAAGGTGCTTGGACACAAGCGCCAACTAAGTGGACAACCTTATATCTTTCTAACCTATTGAATTTCGAATGGCAAGAGTCGCGTAGCCCAGGTGGCGCAATTCAGTGGATTCCATCTGATGAATCATTGCATACGGTTGTTCCTGATGCACACATTGAGGGTAAATTTAACCCACCGGTCATGACCACTGCCGACTTGGCGCTAAAGTTTGATCCAGAGTACAAGAAAATCGTCGAACGTTTCTTGGCAAACCCAGATGAGTATCAATTGGCCTTTGCCAAAGCATGGTACAAATTAACACATCGTGACATGGGACCAGCCGTTCGTTATCTCGGTAGCGAAGTGCCAGAAGGAGAGTTGATTTGGCAAGACCCAATTCCTGACGTCGAACACACTTTAGTTAACACCAGAGATGTTCGCTCTTTGAAGAAGCAGATATTAGACTCTGGTTTGAGTACTCAGCAACTGGTAAGAACTGCTTGGGCTGCAGCTTCTAGCTTTCGTGCCAGCGATATGCGAGGTGGTGCGAATGGCGGCCGTCTAGCTCTAACACCTCAAAAAGATTGGGCGGTAAATAATCCAGCTGAAACCGCCGAAGTAATTGCAAAGCTTAATGAAATTCGTGACGGGTTTAACAGCAAACGTAAGCAAATCTCGTTGGCAGATATGATCGTGTTGGGTGGTGCAGCAGCTATTGAACAAGCAGCAGAGAAGGCGGGTCTTGATGTGGATGTGCCGTTTGCGCCAGGCCGTGGCGATGCCACGCAAGCGCAAACAGATGTCGCCTCTTTTAATTTGTTAAAACCGAGTGCTGATGCGTTTAGAAACTATTACAACGCAGAAGAGAGCTATCGATCTCCAGCGGAGATGTTAGTCGATAAAGCAGATCAACTCGATTTAACGATTCCGGAAATGACAGTGCTTGTCGGTGGTATGCGCGCCCTGGGTGCTAACGCTGACGGCAGTCAAAACGGCGTTTTCACGAACCAGGTTGGCGCTTTGAGCAACGACTTCTTTGTGAATTTGCTTGATATGTCGACTGTATGGAAAAAATCCTCGGTTGAAGGTTTATACGAAGGAATTGAACGCCAGTCAGGTAACGTTAAGTACCGTGCGACGCCGGTTGATTTGATCTTCGGTTCTAATTCAGAACTTAGAGCCGTTGCAGAAGCCTATGCATTTGACGGTGCTCAAGAACGTTTTGCCAATGACTTTGTAAGTGCTTGGACAAAGGTGATGAATTTAGACCGTTTTGATCTATAAGGTGTTTTGAATGAGCTTGGCGAATAGCCAAGCTCATTCAGCGCAAGACTTTTGCAAAGGTGAGGATAACGCCAGACGATGTAAAATGGCTTACTCGTCTGGCTTTTTTTTAATTTTTAGGCGGGTGTTGTGGTGTTGCGAATTCTTGTACCGCACGCAGCAGTTGGCGACAACTTACCTGACCTAATAATTTACCGTTTTCGTCAATCACTGGTCTGCGTCTATGTTTGTGTTTAAGCATGTCGGTTGCTACATCAACGATGCTGTCGCTTAAAGAAACGCTAATCACTTCGGCCGTCATAAACTCTTCAACAGTGCCCGCACGTGGCGACTCGTTATAAACCGAGCTTAGAATTGCTCGCAAACAATCCATTTCGGACAGGACGCCGATCAACGTATTTTGCTCGTCAGTCACACAAATACCAGAAACTTGGTTTACTAAGATTTGATTTATCGCTTCGTAAATATCCATGTCTTTGCTTACCGTGACAGGATTACGCATCATATAATCTTGCATATCAACTGATCGTAACATTACTAACTCCTAGTTATGATTTTAAGCACATAAGTGCGTTTTGTGGTTGCGTTTTACTTTTCGCTAAGACTATAGATATAGCCTGAGTTTGTATAATAAGCAAATAACGCTGGTTTATAGAGAGATTACACCAGCTCAATGGTGTTAGCATCATACTCAGGCAAAAACGCTTCCGCTCTTTGTGGTCTTAGTGACAATGCTTTAAATGCGGTTCGCAGTAAAGCTTTACTCGGGATGTGATAGAGCTTGCCTGCTTGTCTCGACATACGTTGAATTTTAGCCGTGCGAGAATAACGGTTACGCTGATAAAGAGATAAACCTTCTGAGATATTATCAGCCTGATCTAAGGCTCTCTGTAATATGCGCGCATCTTCAATTGCCATGGCTGCGCCAGATGCCATAAAGGGCAAGGTTGCGTGTGCGGCATCACCTAATAAAGTGACTCGTTGCGAACTCCAGTTTTTTAATGGCGCGTGGTCAAATAACGCCCAGCGATAACATTCGTTTTTATCAACCGCATCTATTAAGGTTTGTACGGTTGGGTGCCAGCCAGTAAAGTCGTTGGCTAACTCTTGCCATGGTGATTTAGTTACCCAAGACGTATTTTCTGTGGTGTCTAAATTAGCTGTTTCCGTTACCCCAACAAAATTGAGCAACTGTTGATCGCGAAGATAATAGATCACCATATGTTTACGTGGTCCAACAAAATTACTAACAACCTTGTCCATAAAGTCATTTGGCAATTGATCTGCGGGTACGATTCCGCGCCAAGCAACATTGCCTGTGTAAACTGCCTGCGAATCACCATGCAGTTGCTTGCGTATGCGCGACTTGATGCCATCGCAGCCAATTAAACAATCCCCAGTAAAACTGCGTTGATCGGCCAGGGTTATTCGAACCTCGTCTGAACTTTCAGAAAAGCTCATGAGTTCGGCATTCAACTCTATGGATTGCGGCGATAGGCGTTGAATTTCATCAAGCAAAATTTGATGTAAGTCAGCACGATGAATATGCAGATAGGGCGTGCCATATTGCTGTTCATAGTGTTTGCCAAACGGCATTTGATATATCACTTTGCCCGATTTGTGATCACGAAATTCTGCGCCCTCAGGAGCCACAGCTAGCGCTTTAATGCTTGTTAATAAACCAAGGTAATCAAACACCTGCAATGCATTGGCGCCGCATTGAATCCCAGCGCCAGCTTCGTTAAACGCTGTTGCTCGCTCAAAAATGCGCACATCATGACCTGCTTTTAATAAGCAAAGAGCCGCGGTTAGACCGCCTATGCCAGCACCTGCAATTAAGGTTTTCAATGGTTACAAATATTGTTCAGTCAAAGTGTTATAAGTATAGGTCATCAGCCGACCAATTTTGGTATTAGATAACAGATCACGTTATGATGCATTCAAATCGCCTAAGTTACTCTAAGTAAAATGACCTCAGAAAGAATAAAGCTTCAGCAGAACAACCCTTTGCATGGTCTTAAACAAGAGGCGATGTTAACCGAGTTGCTTGAGCACTATGGTTGGGAAATTTTAGCCGCGCAGTTAAATTTGAATTCCTTCAAAAGCCACCCAAGCCTTCAGTCTAGCTTAAAATTTTTACGTAATACTGAGTGGGCTAGGTTACGACTGGAGGCATTCTATTTGTATAAATTTAAAAACCTGCCATTACCCAGCGACGAGCAACACAAGCTGCCACCAAGAGAGCGCCTAATTGATGCGGCGGACTTAGGTAAAGAGCCAGCGAGTATTAGTCTAGACGACCGTGAGTTTTTTGATGATCCGATTTCGGGGCCTGTTTTCAAACAGACAAGGCATCGGCGTGAATCGAGAAAAAAAGCTAATGATCGACCTAAGTCAAGACGCGAACCTCAGCGTAAACATAAAGAAAATCCTCAAACCTTTAGTGCTGATACTGCTGATGGCGCAGCATCACCTGACCCATGGGCTAAGTGGCGATAAAAGTGGCGATAAAAGTGGCGATAAAAGAATCAATAGGCTTTACTTAACGTTTATAGCGCATTGTGATGCCTAAGCCAGTCATTGTGATGGTCAGTAACAGTATTAAGACGATGATTGCATCGCGCCATTGCCGACCAATAAACGGCGTTAAAAAATTCCATTTATGCAAAAAAGAAAATGAATAGCCTTCGTAACGATCGTTATTAGTCATGCTATCGACAATCGCACCAGTCGCTGGG
>CAZOBR010000137.1:0-6280 GCA_964578035.1 uncultured Gammaproteobacteria bacterium | reverse complement strand
ATGTTCTGTGGTTTGAAAGGGGCGACGTTTTTATTTTTTCGAACAAGCACACGGCACAAACCAGCAACCATCACGCTTTTTCCAGCATCAGAGGTGCACCCTTGTATCATCAAGGTTGAGCTGGATTTAAAATTGTGTAAACGATAATGCGTCATTCTTGCCGTTTATTCGGTGCTTAATAGTCCACGCCTTTGCGCGCTTTAATACCAGCACGATAGCCATGTTTAATGTCTTTGACTTCAGAGACTGTATCCATGATTTCACGTAACTCACCGCCACCACCACGGCCCGTAACAACCACGCTTTGTTCAATAGGGCGGCTTTTTATCGCGTCAATCACCATTTTTCGATCCAGATATTTATAGCCGAGCATATACGTTAACTCATCCAGTACAACTAAATCGATAGACGTATCTTTTAAATGTTCTGCGGCGGTTTTCCATGTCTTTTCAGCGGCGTGTATATCTGCTTCCTTGTCTTGCGTATTCCATGTAAAGCCTGTGCCCATTTGCGTTAGGCTAACTTGCGGGCAGGCGGCTCTTAAAAAATCGGCTTCGCCACAGTCTTGTGCGCCTTTAATAAATTGCACAATGGCGATATTTTGGCCATAGCCCAATGCGCGGAATACCATACCAAATGCTGAGCTGGTTTTGCCTTTACCGTTGCCGGTCATTAATACTGCAACGCCGCGTTCTATATTAGCGGCTTCAATATGCGCATCTACTTTTTCTTTTTGTTTTTGCATCTTTTTACGATGCAATTCTTGTTCGGTTTTTTTTGTCATTGCTTAAATGCTTATCAAATAAAAAACGCCTGTTCAATATTACGTTATCACATTGAATCAGGCGTTTGTTAGATAAAGCTCGCGAAACCTAGAAGTTGTATTTAAGCGTTAATTTCGCTTGTGTGCCTTCGGTGTTAAAGCGTTCAGTTGGGCTAACTAAATTAACCGTATAGTCTTTATCAAAAATGTTATCGATATTTGCTTGCACTGACCATTGATCATTGATCGTATAGCTACCACTAACATCAAATAGCACATAAGCTGATAAATCTATACCACCAAATTCAACCCGACCGTCTTCACCACGCACATCAAAACGTAGGTCGAAGTGACCAAAATCACGTTTTGCCGTTAGACGTATTGTTTGCTCAGCACGATCGCTCAATTGATCGCCCGTTATTGCATCATCGGCAGATAGAAAATCAACACTCGCGCTTACGTCCCACTCAGCTAATTGAGTTGAAATTTCAAGCTCAAGACCTTCGAGTTCAGCTTCACCAATATTACCAGCGAGGAACGTATTGAAATCGAATTGGATTAGATTAGTTACGTCTGTTCTATAAACCGATGCGCGCCAATCAAAAGCGCTGTGAGCGCCGCGCAAGGTTAGCTCATAAGAGTCTGATTCAGCTGGCAGAATGTTCTCATTACCGAAATTAGGAAAAAACAACTCGTTAAAAGAAGGCGCAACAAATGCGGTGCCGTAGCTAGCAGTAGCGCGAATTTCGTCAGTGATATCGTAGTTTACTGCAAGGCTGACATTTGTTTCGTCATCATAGGCTGAGTTATCATCATAACGAACCGAGCCAACAAAGTTAAAATCACCCGCTGAGGCTTGTAGTTGTGCATAAATCGCTGTGTTATCGCGTTCGGTCTCAGTAAAGTTACTTAGTGTATCGACTTCTTCATCAAAATATTCGACGCCAACGGTAACTAAGTTGCCATCACCAAAACTGTAAGCCAACTCGGAGCCAATGCTATTACGCTCGGTCGTAATGTCTGAGAAAAACGCAGCAGTAATTGATTCGTCTTCGTTTATGCCTAATGTCGTTGTCCATGTTAGGGCTTCGTTGAGCTGCGCAGTGATATTTAAGGCGGCGCTGAACAAAGTATTGTCTGTTAGAAACCCTGTATCATCACTTTCGGTTGTTGGGTCAGAATCGAAGGTGTTATCAAACTCAACAGTGTTATCTGAATACAAAACCGTAAGATTCGCTTCTACTGTGTCGCTTAACGTCGCTTTGCCGCCAAAACTAATGGCAGTTTCCTCAAAACCATCTTCATCATCGTTACGGTCATTGACTAAACTTGTTCTATCGATGCCATCACCGTCTTCGTCATAAATGCTAAGGTGGAAACTGTTACGCTCATTACCGCCAGTGAATGCAAGGCTGAGTTCGGTTAAGCTGTCACTGCCTAACGATGCTGATGCTGAGCCTAAACCTTCGCCAGACTTCTTAGTAAACAATTGAATAACACCGCCAACCGCGTCTGCACCATAGATGCCAGAAAACGGCCCTTTGATGACTTCTACGCGCTCAATAGCTTCAACAGGGAAGGCATTTAATGCCGCAGAACCCAAAGTTGCGCTGCCAACTCGCACACCATCAATCAACACAATTGTTTCTGAACTAGTGTTACCACGGATAAATACGCCAGTAGTACTGCCACGGCCGCCACTGTCTGTCAGATTAATACCAGGAATGCTTTCTAACAGAGCGGGCAGGTCCTTAATTTGCGCTGCATCGATATCATCAAGCGTAAACACATGCGACGTTGGCAGAACATTTTGCAGCGTTTGACCGCCTTTGGCAGTCACGATTAATTCATCTGTATTTGATTGGCCAACAGCAAAGCTTGGCATAGCGATCATCGCAATGCTTGCAATGCTGATCGTTAGTTTTGATTTTGGAAATTTGTACATTTTTTAACACCTTATAGTTAATTATTAAGGTAATTTCTAATTTTTTAGAATTACCTTAGGTAAGGTGATAAAGCGAGGAATCAAGGAATGGCGATAATCGGAACGGTGAGCAAATAACAGCCTACAAAACCGCGAAAAATCGCTGTGCCTTGGATGGTAGCCCTCCGCTCCATCAACGGTCTAGAGATTAGGCCGGTTCCGGGCTGACAAATAACTCACAGCTATTTGAACACCGTTGCGGGGGCAGCGTTGGATTATTTTGAAACAAAAGTACCAACTTCCCAGTTTAAGCGCTACCGAGTAATACAAAGTAATCGTAATTACAAAGCAATCGCACCTCAAATCTGGGGCTGATTATAGAGCCGAGTAGATCAATGTCAACAATTTGCGAAGCACTCATATTGAAAGCGGCACAAAACGACAAAAAGCCGTCGTTATTTGAACGACGGCTTTTAGATTTGCGTTCGCTAAGCGCCAACTTAGTGAACGGTTAAGATAAAAGAGCTTCTATTTAATCGCTAGCGAGGGTTAAAATTCCCCGTGGTTTGCCACGGGGAGTTTCATTTAAGCGGCTTTATCAGACGAATCAACAATTCGCGGCGCTGAGTTACCGTTAATGGCAATGCTTTTTGGTTTCATTGCTTCAGGGACTTCTTTAACTAGCGATATTGATAGCAAACCGTCTTGTAAGTCGGCGTTTACCACTTCGATGTGATCAGCCAAATTGAATTTACGTTCAAAAGAGCGGGTGGCAATACCTTGATGCAAAAAGTTGCCGTTTGTTTCTACGGGCTCTTTCTTACCGCGAACAGTGAGCACACCGTTCTCTACTTGAATGTCTAACTCAGATTGTTTAAAGCCAGCAACCGCCAATGTAATCGCGTAGTTATTTTCTTCTAACGCTTCTATGTTGTAGGGCGGGTAGCCAGCCGATGTTTTTTCGGTTTGGAATGCGGCGTCTAATAATGAGCCAAATCGGTCATAGCCAACGCTGCTTCGGTATAAAGGGGTAAGGTCAATTCTGTTCATAATAATCTCCAGTTTTATTCTCGTGTTTGCCTAGCAAATGTATGAGCAATAAAGGTTAAGGTTTAATTCGCGTTTGACCTCATCTTGAGCGTCAAGCTTGAATTAGCTATGTCGATTCCACTATTAGACATCGACAATTTTAATTTAGAGATTAGTTTGTATTTTTCAAGAGAATTAACTGGCGATTTTTGGCTTTGCATACGCTAAACGGCCTAACGAACTTGTTACGTGGTATTCATCTAAGCCAGACACCGCAACGGTTTCCGCTCTAACTAAGTCTAATTTTCCATCTTCTGAAATAAGCTGATCGTCATTAATAATGACTTCAATAATTTCACCAATAATCAGCACTGTGTTATTCAATTCGATATCAATTTTTTGCTTAAACTCTATACCCATTTTGATCACGCTTTGTTCAACATATGGCGCGTTAAAACCTGTGTGCTGTGGCGTGAGATTGGTTTGATCAAACTCAGATATATCCGCTGGATAGCGTGCTGATGTGTGGTGTGCATCGGCAAAATGAGATTGTGGCACTTGATTAATTGTATAAAACCCAGTGCTATATATATTTTCTAAGGTATTGCGTTGAACTGTGTGTGGCCTATTTACAAATGCAATTAGAGCTGGATCTGCGCCCAAGTGAACCACCGAGCTGACAATACAGAGATTTGTATTACCATGGGCATCGCTTGTGCCAATTAAATTAGCGCTTTTGTAACCCGACAATGAGTTAATTAGGTGGACTCGGTAACGGTGTTCTAGGCTGTTAAAGTCTTGGTTTGTGAGATGCATGTATTTCACTCAGTTTGTGGCAGACTGCGCGGAATATAGGGCTTTGTTAGCCGCTTATCAACGACTTACCGGCAAATCACAGAACGTAATTGAAAACCTTATGAAAAAAGCATTGTTGATTGGCAGTAATGGCAACATCGGTAGCGCATTAGCCACGCAAATGAGCGATAACTGGGAGTTACACACTATTTCACAGACAAGCTGTGATTACAGTGAGGCTGCGCTACAGGCTAACTATGAAGAACTTAAGCCCGCAGCGCCTTTCTCATTAATTATCAACTGTATTGGCACATTACATAACGATAAGCTCAGCCCTGAAAAACGCTTACAACACCTAAATGAAACCACGCTTGCTGAGTACTTTCGGATTAATACGATCATCCCGAGTTTGTGTTTGCGCTTTTTCTTACCATTATTGGATAAACAAAACCCGTCGGTGTACATTAGCTTAAGCGCCATGGTTGGCAGTATTAGTGATAATCAACTTGGTGGATGGTACGGTTATCGTAGCTCAAAAGCGGCATTAAATATGATGGTTAAAACCGCGTCGATTGAACTCAAACGTACGAATAAACAGGCCTGTTTAGCCGTAGTACACCCAGGTACAACTCAAGGGCCACTCTCCAAACCCTTTGCGAGCGGGATTGATAAAGATAAATATTACACACCATCGCAAACAGCAGAACGCTTGCTACAGGTTGCCGAAGGTTTAAGTGCTGGCCAAACAGGACGCTTTTTTAACTGGGATGGCACAGACTTAGATTGGTGATGTGAGCATCTTGTTATTGCGGTGAGTTAGACTGCTAGTGCGTTGATGATTTCTGTTATAGTCGCGCGCATCTTATTATTGTCTATCGCTATTATCACAATCATATAAGCTCAATGAGACCTGCTGCCCAAATACAAGCGTGTATCGAATTACTCGACCAAATCACTGAAACAGGCTATCCAGCGGATCGCTGCATGGCCGCATACTTTAAGCAGCGTCGTTACATAGGCTCCAAAGATAAAGCAGCTATCTCGGAGCACCTATACACTGTGTTGCGCAACAAGCTCAGTTACCAGTATTTATTGCAGCAAAAAAACTTAGGCAGCCACAGCCGACTGCTGGCGGCGGTCATGTTGCATGTGAAGGGCGAGCAAATATCCGACTATTTTAACGGTGAGCACTACAGCCCAGTGGTATTGCGTGATGATCAAATTGATGCGTTTGCCAGCCTAGACCCTGAGTTAATCAATACAGCACCTTTACATGTGAGATTAAACGTGCCCGAATGGCTTGCCGTTCACCTTCAGAAAGCCTTGGGCGATCGGTTTGAAATAGAGATGCAGGCGATTAATCAACAAGCCACCACCGATATACGCGTAAACACACTTAAAAGTTCAAGTTCAGCAGTGATTGAAGCTTTAGAAACAGTTGGCTATGAGGTGAGTGCCACATCACTATCGCCTTGGGGAATGCGTTTTAATAAACGCGTTTCATTATTTGGTTTGGACGCATTTAAAAAAGGTTGGTTCGAAATTCAAGACGAAGGCTCACAACTCTTAGCCTTATTAAGTGGCGTAAAAGCGGGCGATAAGGTTGTGGATTTTTGCGCGGGCGCGGGCGGCAAAACATTAGCCATGGCCGCGATGATGCAAAATAAAGGTGTGATCTACGCCAGTGATGTGCATACAAAACGACTAGAACAATTGAATAAACGCGCAAAAAGGGCAGCTGTGCACAATGTGCGAGTACACACCTTAAG
>CAZOBR010000136.1:0-6323 GCA_964578035.1 uncultured Gammaproteobacteria bacterium | reverse complement strand
TTTGGTTAGTGTGGGCATAAGCTTAAGCTAAAAATGTTTATGACTCTTGATAATAGCCCTAGAGATACGTAAGTAAAAGTCGAGGCTTGTTTTTACCAAAAACTTTTTAAGACACTTTCTAAGATTTAGACAGCTCTTCGTCTATCTTAGCTAAACTTTTTTCAATTTGAATGTGTAAGTTTTTATCGGCTTTAGGACGATTTAGTCTTGATCCTGCTAATTTGGCTTTTTCGAGGTAGGGTTTTGCTTCAGCATATTTCTTTTTCCAAACTAAATATTGTCCGTAGGTAAAGTTCGAATCAATGCCATTTGGTGCAAGCTCAAGTGCTTTTTTGTAATTGCTCAAGGCTTTCTTGTTGCTGCCAAAGCCGATTGGCCAGCCAGGTACTTGTGCGTAGATTGAGCCGAGTACCACGTGGGCGGCTGAATTATAAAATGTAGGGTCGAGTTCTGCGGATTTCTCTAAATAGTCGCGCGCCGCTTTGGCATACTTAAGTGCACCCAGCCCACCCGTATTGCTGGCATATTGCGCATTGAAAAAGCCGGCCATCATTAACATGCCAGGGCTATTGGGTTGTTCTTTTGCTAAGGTGTTTGTGTGGTCAATTAAACGCTTAAGTGTATTGAGTTTATCGTCGCCTTTTAAATCAAAGTTAACAATGTCTAACTGGTCAAACAGTTCGTCTAATGAGGTTGGTAGCGTTTCTTGCTCTTGGCTAGCTTTTGTATAGCTAATTACAGAAAAAAAGCAGATAAAAGCGAATATGAGTTGGCGCATAGAACAACGGTATTAATTTGTTTTGCACTAGTCTAAATTAGCGATGTCTTTAATATGTGTTTATCGACGTTGGAAGTAGGCGATTAATGCAGCAGTCATTGCCAGCCATGGGGCGCTGTTGGTAAGCGCAGATTGCGGGATTAATTGTTGTTGGCTTAGCAGCACCACCGCTAATGAAAGTATGGTTATGCTGAGCCACAAAATATTTTTTTTAGGTGGCTCATTTTGCACAGTTGCTTGCTGTTGCGTTTGGTGTTGCAGTCGTTCTTTTATCAATGCGGGTAGCTCTGGCAACAACATTTTCCATTGCGGCCAATCGCGCTTAAACTCTTCAAATAATGTTTGCGGCGACAATTGTTTTTTCATCCAGTCTTCAAGGTAAGGTTTGGCGGTGTCCCACAAGTTAAGTTCTGGGTAGAGCTGTCTGCCTAAGCCCTCGATGTTTAATAGAGTTTTGTAGAGTAAGACTAGCTGTGGTTGTACGGGCATTTCAAAGCGACGCACGGTTTGAAATACCTGCATTAACACCGTGCCGAATGAAATTTCACTCAACGGTTTTGCAAAAATGGGCTCGCAGACTAGACGCATAGCCGATTCAAACTCAGCCAGTCGTGTGCCTTCATTGATCCAGCCTGCTTGCATATGCACATTGGCGATAGCGCGATAATCGCGATTGAAAAAACCGATTAAAATTGCCGCAAGATAATGTTTATCTTGATCGGTTAAGGTGCCCATAATGCCAAAGTCGATCGCTATCCATTTGCCTTGGTCTGAGACAAAAATGTTACCCGCGTGCATGTCGGCATGAAAAAAGTTATCTTCAAACGCTTGTTTGAAAAACACATGCACACCATCTTTGCCCAATTCTTCTAGACTGTGGCCCAAACTTTTTAAGGTATCGATTTCGCGAATTGAGGTGCCATAAATACGCTCCATTACCATCACATTTGTGTGGGTGTATTCCCAATACACTTTCGGCACATAGATCACATCGCTATCGATAAAATTGTCACCCATTTGCGTGCAGTTCGCGGCTTCTTGGCGAAGGTCTAACTCGTCGTGAATGGTGTGATCGTATTCTTTGATCACTTCAACCGGTTTAAACTGATCGCCGCGCGACCAATGCTTTTGCAGCAAGCCTGCAAATAAGTACATCACGCTTAAATCGCTTTCAATAACCTCGGTGATGCCGGGGCGCAAGACTTTAACAATCACTTCGTGTGTGTGTTTACCGTTTTTACCTTCAATCGCAAGACCGTCATTTAGCGTGGCCGCATGAACTTGCGCAACCGAGGCTGAAGCCATTGCGGTTTGTTCAACCGATGCAAAGATTGTGTCAAAGTCTTCGCCATAACATTGCCGAATAATGTCTAAAGCTTGGTCTTCAGCAAACGGCGGAACCTGGTCTTGCAGCTTTGTGAGTTCTAAAGAAATATCCAGTGGCAAAAGGTCAGGCCGAGTGGACAGCGCTTGGCCAAGCTTGACAAACACGGGGCCGAGTTCTTCGAGCGCCCGTCGAATGCGCACACCGCGAGACTCGTCGCTGGGTTGGCCTTTACCAAACAACAGAGTTAGGCCGAGTTGTGCTTTTTTAGACAGTGATAGCTCTTTTAGTAAGTCTGCTAAGCCATGTTTGCGAATAACGCGGCGTATTTGCCATAGGCGTGCTAACGATGTTTTGCGGGTGCTCATACGTATGGTATTCAGTGAATCCTTATGATTGCTTGCGCAAACGATCTATGCGCGCCATTAAGCGGTCGGCATCGGCGCGTAGCTCATCCACATCGTCTAAAAATGGTTCAACTTCCGATTTTTCAGCGACCAGTTCAAGGTCGTCGGTTAATAATCGGCTAATGAATGATTTAATGTGCGACTGTGATTCTTTGGCAAAGTCCCGAGCTTGAATTGCCGAAAGAGTCACCAGTTTGGCTGGCGCATCACCGATTTGTTCGGCGAGTAGTGATTCCCAGTCAATGTTTAGGTCGGCGATGATCTGCGCAAATCGTTGACCAATAATAGGGTCGCCCTGAATTTCAAGTTCACCCGGTTCAAGCTCGGCATTCTCCATACCATCGCGACTGATTTTAACTAGCGCACCAAGAGTAGCGCTTAAGGTAACGTCCACATGCTCAGGCGCATCTTGTGAGAACTCAATACCCTCAGGGTAAGGCGTAACCGACAATGACTGTTCAATAGACTTAATATGCAAGGTCATGGTTTTGCCTTGCAGTTTCGTTAAGCGAGTTTGCGTGCTGGGATCGTGCTCCAGTGTTTTATTGCTTGCAAGTTCGAGTAAGTCTAATAGCATTTTTCAATTGAGGTATTTTACAGGCGAGTACTTCTGGTTAGTACTTATAGCCGATATGCAAGGCGACCACGCCACCGGTTAAGTTGTGATACCGAACTCGATCAAAACCTGCGTCTAACATCATTTGCTTTAGTTCTTCTTGCGGTGGGTGCTGTCTGATGGACTCAACTAAATATTGATAGCTGTCGTGATCGTTAGCAATTAATTCACCCAGTTTCGGAATTACGTTGAACGAGTACGTGTCGTAAATTTTACGAAAGGTCTCATTGGTGGGCTGCGAGAATTCCAACACAATCACACGGCCACCGGGTTTTAAGCAGCGTGCCATTGATTTAAGTGCCACGTCTTTATGCGTAACATTACGCAGCCCAAAGCTGATGGAAATACAATCAAAGTAATTATCGTCAAATGGCAGTTGTTCGGCATTAACCAAACAAAAATCCACATTACCCGCAATGCCTGCATCGGTTAAGCGGCGACGGCCTTCGTCGAGCATGGCTTCGTTAATATCCGTCACAATCACTTGGCCATCTGGCCCAACTTTTTGTGCAAACTTGAGCGATAAATCACCACTGCCAGCAGCCAAGTCTAGTACTCGATCACCGGTTTTAACGCCGCTCTGGGCAATCGCAAACCATTTCCATGCGCGATGTACACCCAGTGACATTGCGTCGTTCATAATGTCGTAGTTGCTCGCAACCGATTTAAACACAGCGCCAACTAAGCCTTGTTTTTCTGTTTCGTCGACTTCTTGAAAACCGAAGTGTGTTTTGTTTTGAGAATTAGACATTGAGTTTTGAATAATATTTAAAAAAAATTAAAGCCGCGACAATCTAAGAGCTTAAGACAAATAGTGATCGTTTGCTTGTGGCTCGCGTGTTACGTCAGCCTTTTTTAAGCGTGCTAAATAATCTCGCCATTTGCACAATCGCTGCTCACCAAGCTCATACAGCATGTCCCAAGAATAAAGCCCAGAGTTATGTGAGTCGCTAAAAATTAGACGCACAGCATACTGGCCGACTGGTTCAATGGCAACGATGTTGACATCTTCTTTACCAATTTGTAGCACCTCTTGACCTGGCCCGTGGCCTTTTACTTCGGCCGACGGTGAGTGCACGCGTAGGTATTCGCAAGGCAACATAAACTTTTTGTCGTCAAACACAACTTCCAGCATTTTGGACTTTTTGTGCAAACGAATGTCAGTGGGCGTTTTGTTCATAAATTTCTCATTTTGAGAGCTAAGTATATCTTCTCACTGATCAAGGCGAAATCATGTTATTTTCAGTGTCTTAATTTTACATTCTAATGAGAAAACCATGGAACATTTTAAAGTAGTTCTGCCAGCAGACTTAAACGATTATGGTAGTTTGTTTGGTGGCACTTTACTTAAGTGGATTGACGAAATTGCCTATATACGAATTAGTTTAGATTTTCCTGGTCAACACTTTGTAACCATAGGTTTAGACAATGTCGAGTTTCGTCATCCAATTCGCAAAGGGCAGATTTTACGTTTTGCCTGTAAACAGACTCGCATTGGTAACACCTCGGTCACCTATGGTGTGAAAGTGTATGGTGCGCGTTATAACACTGAATCAGAAGATGTATTATTTGAAAATAATATTACCTTTGTGTGTGTGGATGATCAGGGTGATAAAAAATTGATTAGTGCACCAGCTTGATTCTAACGACAGCAATTTAAAATGATACAGCGTTTACTACCAACGGTTTCGGCCTATGTATTAGTTGCCGCCAATCTGATTCCATTGATCGGCGTGCTGTTTTATGACTGGGATCATGTTCTGGTGTTGGCATTATTTTGGATTGAGAACTTAATTATTGGTGCCTTTAATATTGTTAAGTTTATTGTATTGGCATTTGTGCAACGCGCTCCAAAACATCTGCTGTTATGCGCGTTCTTTTTCTTTCATTTTGGCTTATTTTGTTCGGCACATGGAACCTTGTTGTGGAATATTTTGGATTTCGAAAAGTTGGATCTCGCACAATATTCGTTAAATTCTGACTTTGGTGTATTCGGTCTTTTTGTCGAAGGCTTAGCCGTTTTACTGGGTTTTATTGATAAGCTAGCGCCTATTATTTATTTAGGCATTACGGCATTGTTTTTAAGTCGTTTAGTGTCATTCATAGAGAATTTTTTACTGAGCGGTGATTTATTTACGATAAAGTCAGGCAAATTAATGGCCGCGCCATATCAACAAATTATTGTGATGCATGCTGGCTTAATGTTTGGTGCATTAGCGATAGACAGATTGGGATCGACCGTGTGGCTGTTAGTTGTGATAGTGATATTTAAAATAATGGCGGATTTTTCAATGCACCGAAAACGCCACCAAACAGTTGAACATCAGATTAAGGATATTTAGGTTTTTTAACTGGCGCACTGCGGTAAACTGACTTGAAGGCAGGTGAACAAACAGCACTTGCTACGACCTACACTAGGAGTATTGCTATGAAAACATTGTTAATATTTATTGCACTCGTATTGGCATTGCCTGCTTGTGCGCATGAATCAGACGAACCCCGACAGGCTGAGTTCGTGAGTGTGGCAGGTGCCGGTGTGATTAAGGCAGAGCCTGATAAAGCAATTATTAATATTAGTTCAACTGCCAAAGAGGCAACCGCAGCCCAAGCAAAACGAAAAGCAGATGCAGCCTATAAAAGTGTTTTGCGTGTGCTCAAAGATGCGGATATTCCAAGCAAGCGTATTAAAGTGACTCGCTTATCGATTCAGCCTGAATATCAATGGAGCAACAACAGGCAAGTTTATAAAGGCGAGCGTGTTACGCGAAACTTGAGCGTTGAAATACACGATCTGGAAAAAGTTTCCGGTGTTGTTCAAGCTTTAGTCGAGAACGGCGTTTCGACCATTGATAATATGCAAACAGGTTTTATTGATGAAAAATCATTAAAGCAACAAGCCATGGCTGCCGCCGCCGCGGACGCAAAGGCCAAGGCAAAGTTCTTAGCCGAAGAGCTTGATCGAGATTTAGGTGAAGCCTATGAAATATCCGAACACGACACCAGCGCACCCGTATTTCGTCATCAACAAGTGGAATCGTTTGCACGCGCCAAGAGTGCTAGTTATGATGCGCCGCCAGAAATGTTTGGAACGCAAGATATTCGCGCCACAGTCACGGTTCGCTTTAAATTAAAATAAAGTGCGGTGTTGGGTTGGCGTATTAAGTAGCGCTTAAGCAAATTAAATTGTTATTAAATGAA
>CAZOBR010000135.1:0-6363 GCA_964578035.1 uncultured Gammaproteobacteria bacterium | reverse complement strand
CATGCACCCGCGGCATACCGTTCATCCTGAACATAAAAAAGCCCAGCTGGGCTGGGCTCTTCCGATAAGCAGTTGCTTATCTAGGTGGGCTCTATTGTATGACTATTGTTCAGTTTGAAAGCTATCCGCTTTGTCTTCAAGCTCTTTTAGCATTTCTTCTTTAGTCATGGTTTCTTTCGTTTCGACTGCTTCAGCGCCTTCGTCTAGCACTGTTCCATCAACGGTAACTGCGCTGTCTTTTGTTGCGTGCTCAATTGCATCTTTGGCCGCTTCGGTTTCAGCAGCGTGACCATGGTTAGCTGCAAAACTGGTGGCTGATGCGCTTGCTGCAGTGATAAATAAAACAGTTTTTAAAAAATTCGGAAGTGGTTTATTTAATAACATAATAAATTCTCGGGTTAGTTTAGGTTAGGTAGTGGTGCCTGAGTATTGAGTAACCCTTTAACATCCACGAGGCAAGTTTAGTGAGCGTTGCACCGAGTCACAATCGTACTTACTTTTCGTTAATGCCGTTCGCACAAATGTGAACGAATTGTTAGATCGAGCGCGATGGTCAACTAGTCCAGCATTATGCGAAAACTGGGTTAGAATAACGCAAGAGTTCGTTTATTGCGGGGCAAAACGTTTTCGTCTTTTTCAGAGTCTAGTTACACTTTTTTAATCCTCTTTCAATTTTAAAGAAATCAGATCCAGCAAATATGAATAGTCGAGTAATAGGTCTTAATCAGCAATGGTTAACATTGTTAGCCGATGAGTTTGAACAGGATTATATGCGTAATTTATCGGCCTTTTTGCGTGCCGAAAAGCAGCAAGGCAAGCTGATTTATCCGACCTCAAACAATATTTTTGCTGCCTTCAATAGCACGTCAGTCGATGACTTAAAAGTCGTGATTCTCGGGCAAGACCCCTACCACGGGGCAGGTCAGGCGCATGGTTTAAGTTTTAGTGTGCCTGCTGGCGTTGCGATTCCACCATCGTTGCGTAATATTTATAAAGAGCTGGCGAGTGACGTAAACTGTGCCATCCCCAGTCATGGCAATCTTCATGCGTGGGCTGACCAAGGCGTGCTGTTATTAAACAGTGTTTTAACCGTTGAGCACGCACAAGCAGCAAGCCATCAAGGAAAAGGCTGGGAGCGTTTTACCGATAAAGTGATTGAAGTGATAAATCACCATACGCAAAATGTAGTGTTTTTATTATGGGGATCATATGCGCAGAAAAAGGGGAAAAATATTGACTCTCAACGCCATCTTATATTGCAAGCACCGCACCCATCACCGTTGTCGGCGCACCGAGGTTTTTTAGGCTGTCGACATTTTTCACAAGCGAACCAATACCTTGTTGAATCAGGTAAGCCTGCGATTAATTGGCAAATCAATTAAGGTAATCGCTGCCTGTTATGCGAAAAATTTTACACGTTGATATGGATGCTTTTTACGCCTCAGTAGAGCAACGTGATAATCCAGAATTAAAAGGCAAGCCGGTAATCGTAGGTGGCCGGCCAGAAAGTCGTGGTGTGGTAGCCGCCTGTAGTTACGAGGCGCGTCAATTCGGCGTACACTCGGCCATGCCAAGCAGTCGTGCAATTAAACTTTGCAAAGATGCTGTATTTTTGCCACCACGGTTTGAAGCATATCGTGAAGCCTCTCAACAAATACATGCTGTGTTTACTGAGTTTACTAAAATGATTGAACCACTTTCACTAGACGAGGCCTATTTAGATGTAACCGAGATTGCAAAGTATGCAGGCTCTGCAACAGAAGTGGCGCAGCAGATAAAAAAACTGATCAAAGAGCGAACTAACTTAACTGCATCAGCGGGTGTCTCATATAACAAATTCTTGGCAAAGATCGCCTCAGACATGGACAAGCCCGATGGCTTAACGGTTATCCGGCCCGAAGAAGCGCAAGCTTTTATTGAAGGCTTGGAGATTCGTAAGTTCTTTGGTATTGGCAAAGTGACTGAGCAAAAAATGCATTCGCTCGGTATTTATACAGGTGCAGATTTAAAAAAACTCAGTAAATTACAGCTACAAACAAATTTCGGACGTTCAGGTGCCTACTATTACAATGTTGCGCGCGGCGTTGATGAGCGACCTGTTAGCGCAAATCGAATTCGTAAATCTATTGGCAGTGAAACCACGTTTAACGACAATGTTGTTAACAAGGCCGTTATCTGGAAACAGTTACAATCAATTACCGATGGCCTAGAACAAACGCTGATCAAAAAAAATGTGCGTGGGCGCACGATTACTTTAAAAATAAAATACGCTGATTTTCAACTTAATACCCGTAGTAAAACAGTTGAATCGTCGCTACAAACTAAACAAGAGATGCTAGAGGTGCTGCCAGAGCTATTACGTAAAACCGAAGTAGGCGATCGCGCGATTCGTCTAATCGGCGTGACACTATCTAACTTTATTGATAGCCAGAAAAAAGTCAGAAAAACGAGCACTGCCAAACCAAAGGAAAGCCCACAATTAGGTTTATTTTAGGATAGACTCGCTAGATTAAGTACTGCGCACAGCATTGATTTATGACACTAAAACAAAAATTCTTTGGTTTTATTTTTTATCGCTTAATGGGGTGGAAAGTAGAAGGTCGCATCCCTTTTGAAAATAAGCGTTTGGTTCTTGCGCTGTTACCCCACACCAGCAATTGGGACTTTATAATTGCGCGCTTATTAATCAGTGCTGAAGATGTGCGGATGACCATCTTTGGTAAAGATGCATTTTACTTTTTCCCGTTTAAAGCCTGTTATCGTTATTTTGATGTTGCCCCTATTAGACGTGATAAAAGCGATAATTTTGTTCAACAAGCTGCCGCGTTATTTGATAACAACGCGCCGCTTTGGGCGGGCATGGCACCTGAAGGCAGTAGAGGCTATCGTGAAAAGTTGCGCAGTGGTTATTATTATTTAGCCAAAACAGCCGATGTTGAGATTTTGCCAATCGGACTGGATTTTAATAATAAGCGGGTGATCATTTTAGAGCCAAGGCCCATATTTGATACGTTTGAAGAAGATGCCGAAAACCTACTCACATTAAGTCGGCGCTGTTCGGCTAAACGGCCTGATCAAACTACTGTATAAATAGTTCGTTTATTAACATGTTACAAAAACTATGTTATTTCATATTTTTTAAGTGCCTAGGGTGGCGCATGATTGGTCAGAAACCCAATGTTGATAAATATATATTTGTGGCAGCGCCGCATACCAGCAATTGGGATTTTATTTATGGCTGGTTAGCGATTAATTCATTGGGTTTAAACGTTAAAATTTTTGCTAAAGACAATTATTATCGTTGGCCTATTCGTTGGGCATGTGATCTGCTTGGTGTTATGCCAGTTAACCGTCAAGGCAATACCAATTTTGTTGACTCCGTTGTGTGGTATTTCAATCAATACGATAAACTTGGCATATTAATTACGCCAGAAGGAACGCGCAGTCTAAGTAAAGGTCTTAAAAGTGGCTATTACCATATTGCTAAAAAAGCAAACGCTTGGATCATAGTTTCAGGACCAAATTTTAAAGATAAAACATTTACCTTAAATGCACCTCGCCGACCGTTAACGAGCTTTGCAGAAGACGAAGCAGACGTTATTGCATTTTGTAAAATGCAGGTTGGCAAAAACCCTGCTTCAACCTTTCAATAAGTCTAATTTAGTCCGATAAACTAAAACTAAATAGTTTGTTAGCTTTTAGCATCATGCTTGCTTTGTTGCTAAACTGACAGTCGTTTGACTAATTGGGTAACAATAAATGTCCGCAACGGATCTTATTGCAGAAAAGAAAAAAATGGTGGTGGCGATTTCGTCACGTGCTCTATTTGATTTGCAAGAAAGCCACCGTGTTTATACAGAACATGGTGTTGATGCGTATTGTCAATATCAAATTGCCCATGAAAACGAAGTACTTGAACCAGGTGCCGCATTTCCTCTAGTAAAAAAATTACTCAAGCTAAATGAGCTAGGCAATAAGCGTGAACGTGTTGAAGTTATTTTGTTATCGCGCAACTCTGCTGACACAGGATTGCGAGTATTTAACTCAATACAAGAACATGACCTGCCGATTAGTCGTGCCGCGTTTACCAGCGGTAATAGCCCTTTTAGATATGTTGAGCCGTTCGGTGCCGATGTGTTTTTATCAAGTGATCCGAACGATGTTGCAAGTACGCTAGAAGCGGGTTTTGCCGCGGCCACAATGCTGCCTTCAAATACCGCGAGTAATGCGGCAAACCAAGATAAATTATGTATTGCGTTTGATGGTGATGCCGTGGTGTTTTCAGATGAAGCTGAAAAAGTATTCAAACAAAAAGGTTTAATCGAATTTTCTAAGCACGAAGCCAAAGCCGCAAAAATGCCATTGCCCGGGGGGCCGTTTAGAAACGTACTGGCGGCAATACACAAAATACAAGCCGAGTTTTCGGCCGATGAATCACCAGTACGTACAGCTATTGTAACTGCCCGTGCAGCGCCCGCGCATGAGCGCGTTATTCGTACCTTACGCGCTTGGGACATTCGTATAGACGAAGCAGTCTTCTTAGGTGGTTTACCAAAAGGCGAATTTTTACGCACCTTTGGTGCAGATATATTTTTTGATGATCAGCAGGGTCATTGTGACTCTGCGCGTCAACATGTGCCCACAGGGCATGTACCCCATGGTATTGCTAACCAATAATACAAATAAAATAGTAGCCATTAATTTTTAAGAAGAGTTAGTTAAATAAAATGATGATGAAGTTGTTCAATTGTGTTTTGCCGCGCAGTGCTTTTACTGAGCTCAAGGCTGTTATTAAGCTCAAGGCTGTTCCCGCTTTAACTCTTGTTGTGTTATCTATGTTCGCTCTGCCGAGCTATGCAGCTTTGCCATCGTCAGTTGATGGCGAACCACTTCCATCCCTTGCACCAATGCTTGAGAGAGTGCAAGGCTCAGTGGTCAATATTTCTACCGAAGCTGAAATCCGTTTGCGTCGTCGCGTTGATCCGTTTTTTGATGACCCGTTTTTTCGACGTTTTTTTGGACAAAACTTACCGCAACGAAGACAAAGTCAAAAACGTCAGGGCCTGGGTTCTGGTGTGGTGTTCGACGCTGACAAAGGTTTAATCCTGACCAATGCGCATGTCATCGACGGCGCTGACAAAATCACCGTAACACTTAAAGATGGCCGAGAAGCCGTTGCCAGTGTGATTGGCACGGACAAAGAAACGGATGTTGCGATTATTGCCATCGAACTCGATAACCTAAATCAAGCACCGCTTGGCGATTCTGATAAATTACGCGTCGGTGATTTTGTTGTTGCAATTGGCAACCCGTTTGGCTTACGCCAAACAGTAACCTCGGGCATTGTTAGTGCGCTTGGCCGCAGTGGTTTAGGCATTGAAAAGCGTGAAGATTTTATTCAAACCGATGCATCGATTAACCCTGGTAACTCGGGTGGTGCCTTATTAAATTTGCGTGGTGAGCTGGTTGGTATTAATACTGCGATTGTTGCGCCAGGTGGCGGCAATGTCGGTATCGGCTTTTCAATACCTATTAATATGGCGCTGCAAATAAAAGATCAGCTTGTTCAATACGGTGAAGTCCAGCGTGGCCGTGTTGGCATTCGAGTGCAAGATTTAACGCCTAGCTTGGCCGATGCGTTTGCGATTGAGCAGCGTCGTGGTGCGGTGATTACACGAATCGAACAAGGTTCTATGGCCGATGAGGCTGGTGTTAAAACAGGCGACGTTGTTATTTATGCGAATGGCCGCGAAATCAATAAAGGTGCAGATCTGCATACAGTCATTGGTTTATTGCGTGTGGGTGATGAACTGCGCTTACAAATATTACGCAATGGCGAAACAAAATTCATCCAAACAACCATTGGTGGCTTAGAGTCAGACAGCCAGCAAGGTGCTAAACTAAATGCCCGTTTAGAAGGCGCGGCATTTAGTGAAATGAACGATCAACAATTAAGCGATGGTGCTGGTGGTGTTGTTATTTCTGAAGTCAAGCGTGGCAGCAGTGCGTGGTATCACGGAATGCGCCCTAACGACATTATTGTTTCAGTAAATCGGCGACCCGTTAAAAGCCTCGATAGTTTTCATTTAGCCGTGGCGAATAATGAGGTCTTGCGTTTTTATATCTTGCGAGGCAATCGCGCGCTTTTTCTATTGCTGCAATAAACGCATAAACTTGTATAATCGGCGCTTAATAAATCCGTTTCTACGAACACTATTATGACCGATTACATTATTGCGCCATCTATTCTGTCTGCTAATTTCGCCAAACTAGGTGAAGAAGTCGATAACGTTATCGCAGCGGGCGCAGATTGGGTGCATTTTGATGTGATGGATAATCACTATGTGCCAAATTTAACGATTG
>CAZOBR010000134.1:0-6394 GCA_964578035.1 uncultured Gammaproteobacteria bacterium | reverse complement strand
ACCTTATGGGTACCCGGGCACTTTCACTTCTACTTGTTGATTGGCCTGGTGGCCATGTTGCTTGGTTTTATGTTCTACATGATTAACGGTGACGATCCAACTACGTCGGCCACCGAATCTAAACCCATCGCTTACAAACCAATGACATTTTTCGATCGTTCGGCGGTGTCGATATACACATTGGGTTCTATCGGCTTTTCATTGATGTTCTTGTTAAGTGGTAAGGCCAGCGTGCCCCGTCGCTGGGCCCAACACCTTCCTGAATGGGTCGTTTACAGCGAGTACGCCACGATTTTTGGCGCACTCATTGTCTTAGCCATGCTGATCATGGTGTTGAAAATCACCATCAAATTGCCTAGCGCGAGGACCATTTGAGGCTGTCTCTCCCCCCTGTGCTGACTTCCTTTTTATCAGCGCTTCTAGTGGTCTGGCTCGGAATATCCAGTCTGAGCTGGGCCACTAATTATTTTAGTATTTGGACTGCTGAGGACGCGCGTCGAATCAAAGTATTGTCTGATTCGACAGAACTATCAGTCGCCCCATTACTAAATCATAGGCGAGTTACTCGACCAATCATTAATCAAGATAAGCAATTTGTGGTATTGGATTTTATTTACACACGTTGCCCAACGGTTTGCAATACCTTGGGTTTTAAATTCCAACGACTGCAAAATAAGCTCATAGAACGAGGCCTTGGCAAACAAGTGGAGCTGCTAAGTATCAGCTTTGATTTACCGCATGACTCGCCTGAGGCTTTGAACCGTTACCTTAGCTTACATAAAGCAGATGATTCTGTTTGGAGTGCATTAGTACCACAGTCAAACACACACCTAAAGAGACTAAAACAACGATTTGGCGTGGTGGTTATTGATGATGAGTACGGCGGATTCACACACAACACAGCAATCTATTTGATAGAAAATGGCCGCCTGAAGAAAATTTTTAATGACGACCAGATAGATCAGGCCGTTGCTTATATAGAAGCTAATTCAGCGCCTAACAACGCACTTCAAGCGAGTCGATAGTATGAAGGAAAAGTGCTTCTGGCTACTGCCGGCCATTCTCTATTCACTTATGGCCATTAATACCGGCTTTGAGTCAAGCATGCTCAATAACGTCTTAATAGGTTATCCATTGCTCACCTTGTGTGGTTGGCAAATTGGTGCAAGCGTCAAGATAGAACATCACTGGCTTAATAGGCTCATCAATTACAAAGGCGTGACGGGAGTACTGATCGCCAGTTTTGCGCTGGCATTCTGGATGATTCCAAATTGGATGGAGTTAGCGGCAAGCCAATCTCATGTGCAATTGCTTAAACATCTATCCTTATTTGCCTTAGTCGGTTTACCCTTGGGCTTAAGTTGGCAACAGAGCAATTTTGTTATTCGCGGTTTCGTAAAGATAGAATTTTTAAGCATGCTGCTGCGTTTAGGTTGGATATACCTGATTTCGCCGACAAGGTTATGCAACATCTATTCTCTGGGTGAACAAGTATTGCTGGGTAAGGCATTGCTTGGCATCGCCGCAGTGCTTACTGTTTACTATTTATATCCCTTGTTCGTTGAGCCAATAAATGATGAAGAAATACCAAAAAAAACAATTATGGCTCCTTAGTGCGACGGCTAACGATTCTTGCGCCAAGTATGAAAGATCACCCCGGATTATCGAGTGCACACTTCTCGATATAACTTCACCCCTTGATTCAAGCGGCAGCCGATAATCTTATTCGCAGCTTCTGTCGTGCGAACGATATCAATCTAAATTCTATCTAAACCGATTAAAATGTAAATTAATGCAAAAAATCACCCATTTGGGTGATTGGAATAATTGTGTGCCTCGCTATTATGCAGTCTCAGAGCAGCGCTACGGATGGCGGTTGGTAACAGGAGTTACTCTGCGATGACATGTTGAATCAGGATGATTATTGGTGACAGGAGTTGCCCAACATTGCTTATATCGCCTTGCTAATTTCAACCCAGTTAGCAAGGCGTTTTTTTATATGACGTAAATTTTGGCGAAGGATCAGTATTTAGATAAATACGGTACATGTTCAGGTAATTTCAATTGCAATGGCGGTAGCTTCTCCACCACCAATACATAAGGATGCTACCCCGCGCTTACCGCCAGTTGCTATTAATGCGTTAATCAACGTAACAATGATGCGCGCGCCCGACGCGCCAAGAGGGTGACCCAATGCGCACGCACCGCCGTGAATATTAACCTTGTCGTGATCAAGGGATAAAGCGCGCATGGCTTGAAGTGTCACCACGGCAAACGCTTCATTGATCTCGAACAAGTCAACGTCAGCTACCGTCCACCCAACTTGGGTTAGCAACTTATTGATTGCGCCGATCAGGGCAAGCGTAAACTCAGCAGGAGATTGCGCATGGCTTGAATGGCCAACAATGCGCGCTTGCGGTTCTAAGTTATAAGTAGATAGCGCCTGTTCGTCGGCAACGATCATACTTGCTGCGCCATCTGAAATAGAGCTGGAGTTTGCGGCTGTAACCGACCCATTTTCTTTGAAAGCGGGCTGCAATTTGCGTATCTTCTCTGGTTTTGCAGTCAATAGCTGTTCATCAACGTCCACCCGAGTCGTATTGCTTTGTTTGCCTATATCAATGGCTGCAATTTCATTGGCAAAGAGCCCCTGTTTGGTTGCGGCCTGAGCTCTTTTGAGAGACTCTAACGCAAAATCGTCCATGACTTCTCGGCTTATGCCGAAATCGTCGGCAGTTTTCTGCCCGAAAACGCGTTCACTCGATGTCGACCACCACCAAATGTCGATTTGATACCAATTTCAAACGCGTCTATCGACTCTTCCAAGTAAGGACCAAGAACACTGTTTGGCGTGGGTGTGGCAAAACTCAGATCCGTAAAACGAACGTTATAACCACCACTCCGGAAACCGCGAGTAAAACTTGCAAATGCAAGTACATCATCAGACAAATTCCAATTCAAACCTACCTTAGGCGTGAAGTTTGAGAAATCTGCTCGGTCATTTAATGCTGACTGACAATCGGATAAGCTAACTGGCGTATCAACGTTTTCAATACCAGGCAGAACGCTTCCAGCACCAACTGCGGTGGTTGCGCAATTACTGACGGCATTTGGGTCACCAATCAAACCGATTGACGCAGTTTTATCTTCCTCTGTGTAACGTCCACCTACTTGTAAAAGACTAGTCAAGGCCAGCCATAAGAAAAATACGCTTTACGACAACCTACATGCAATTAGCGACATGGTGAGAAAAACGACGTTTACGTAAACGTTAATCTCATGATAATGTAACACCACTACGACATCTAATTTTAAAGTTGCCTATGCAAAAGCACTACACCATTCGTGAACTGACCGACGAATTTGATGTAACCATTAGCACACTTCAGTTTTACGAAGAAAAGGGACTCATCAACCCAACCAGAAACAAGCAGACGCGCATCTATAGCAGCTCTGATCGCACACGCCTGCGCTTAATCTTAAGAGGCAAACGCCTAGGCTTGAGCTTGGAAGAAAGTAGCGTAATTATTTTGAAGTATGACCAAAGCGATAGCAACGAGGTACAATTAAACGCGCTAATTTCTAAAATACGAGAAAAACGTCAACAATTAACCGCGCAGCAAAAAGATCTTGAATTAATGCTGCTTAACTTAAGCGACGCGGAAGAAAGATACCTTGATGCCTTATCAAAAATCACACCACTTTCTGCCAGCAAGAGCGCAAGCTAAACCAATCAAAGTGACCACACCGGAATCAGTCTTTGCCTATGAATAACGTAACAGTTTATGAAGTCGGCCCGCGTGACGGCCTACAAAACGAAAAAGGCACAATTGCGGTCGCAGATAAAATTGAGCTAATTAATCTTCTATCAAGTACCGGCCTAACAAAAATCGAAGCAGGAAGTTTTGTTTCTCCTAAATGGGTTCCACAAATGGCGAGTAGCGCCGAAGTACTGTCTGGCATCGAGCGCGCACCTGGTACTGATTACAGCGCGCTCACTCCTAATCTGCGTGGTCTGGAAGACGCAATACTGGCCAACGCAGACGAGGTTGCCGTGTTCGGTGCCGCATCCGAGAGTTTCTCACAAAAAAATATAAACTGTTCAATAGAACAGAGTATCCAGCGGTTTATACCCGTTATTGAACAAGCGCTGAATGCAGGAATTAAAGTTCGTGGTTATGTGTCGTGTGTGGTCGCTTGCCCTTACGAAGGCGCGATTGACCCCCAAATAGTTGCATCTGTGTCAAAGCGTTTGATTGATCTCGGGTGCTATGAGGTTTCCTTAGGCGACACCATTGGCGTTGGCACGCCCAAAGAGATTATCAAAATGATCTCAGCTGTGACGCAACAGGTTTCAGTTAATCAATTAGCGATTCATTGTCACGACACCTATGGTCAGGCACTTGCCAACATTTACGCTGCATTGCAATGCGGCATCAACACCATTGACAGCTCCGTTGCTGGCCTAGGCGGATGCCCATATGCGGCTGGCGCGAGCGGCAACGTAGCCAGTGAAGATGTCGTTTATCTACTTGAGGGTTTAGGCCTTAAATGTGGCATTAACCTGACACAACTAATTGAGGCGGGTAATTTTATTTCACAGAAAATTGGCCGCAGCAACCAATCAAAAGTTGCTCAAGCCTTAACCAATAAAGAACATTGATGCAAGCACTAAGTCTGGCTATATTAATTTATTAATATGACTCGCACAGCGAGTCACGACACCATGACGCATTATTATGACTGTACAGAGACTTTTTTATGCCCATTCCTATTCCTAGAAACCCCAGCGGCTTTACACTGGGTGATGTTGCAGCAACAGCTAAAATTGATGTGTTCTTTGACATTCAATGCCCGCATTCAAAACGCGCATGGCCAACAATTATTGAGTTCGTTGAACACTACAAACCCAAGCCGGTTAGTGTGACTGCACACATAATCACCTTGAGTAATCACCGTCAAGCGTGGGATATGAGTCTAGCTTTGTTTAGTGTTGCGGATGGAGACCCAGCTCAATTTTTTGAATTTGCCAGTTTTTTATTCGAACGCCAAGATCAGTTTTACAATGCACCGTTTTTGCACAAGACACACCATGACTTGCGCGAACTCGCCGCCGATTTCGCTAATCAATACTCAGGCGTAGAGAAAGCCTCTTTCTTAGAAAAAATGGATTCCCACGAAATCTATATCGATGCGCGTACACCTATTCGCTTTGCTGCAACACGTTCAGTTTGGGCAACACCTACTTTTTTTATTAACAATGCCGACGATGTGCCGGTTAAGTTTGACTCAACGCTGCAAGACTGGATAGATGTGATCGACCCTCTTTTAGCAAATTAAAGTAGCTAATTAATACTGGCCAACAACTCAAGCGCATTGCCGCGCAATAAAGCATAACGCTGATCTTGTCGCGTAGCTGAGTCGGTAACGATTAATGTTTTCGCTAACGAAGAACCCAAATGATAAAAAGGCCAATCCGTGCCAAACAAAATCCGTTGCCCATTGGTTTTTTCAATAATCTGATCGAGCTTAGTAATGCCTTGGCCATGCGTGCCCAGCCAAGCGTTGTTGTTAATTAACATTAGCTCAAGCATGGCATCCACATCACGCGCGCCGCCATGGCCGAGAATAAAGTTCACCTCAGGAAAATTTGCGATCGCTTTTTGATAATGTCGTGGCATTGCATAACGATGTGACGACTCCGGCTCAATGCCGGCACGCCCACCATGAAAGAATACCGTTACACCCAATGATCGAGCTTCTTCATAAACCTTCATAATCGCGGGGTCATCTGGGTAAAACCTCTGCACCGTTGGGTGCAGCTTCATAATTTTAAGATCCGACTTAGCATGCTCTCGCATTTGCTCAATACAATTATCTTTTAACGGGTGCACTGAAAAACCCGACAACAAACGCGCGCCCTCACCAGACTTATTAATTTCAGAACGCCATAATTGGGTTTGATCATCCCCAAATGGCAAGCCGAGCTTAATCGGTAAAATTACCGCTTGTTGAACCCGCATCGCGTTCATTTCATCAACTAAGTTCGCTATGGTATGCGTGCGAGTAACCTCACTGCCCCACAAACCCTGCGCCAACATCGTGCTTTGTAATTTATCTAAATTCGCCTCTGTAAAATTGCCATTGATATAAATATCCAAATCCAAATCACATGGCGGGTCACCATCGCAATCAAGCAAATGCTGAACGCGAGCCGTCTTAACTTGTAAATCAAGCTCAGGTTTAAATAACACGGACATACCAAGATGCGCGTGCATATCAATCGCCATCGGTAGACTGTCATCAACACAAACCAGCTTACCGCGCGCATCCAACTCAAACCAAGGCAGCTCAGCCAAGCCCCGATAACCCAAATATCGATGCTCACCAAAAC
>CAZOBR010000133.1:0-6504 GCA_964578035.1 uncultured Gammaproteobacteria bacterium | reverse complement strand
CCGTTTATTAGTGAGGCTAACTTTTGGATGATTAAGCACCATGCCATTGTACAGGGTTATAATTTTTTCCATCATGTTGGGCTTGATCGCAATATGCGCGACACCCTAAAAGGCCATGAGCATTATGAGCACACTGAGCGGTTTGTGATGCGCTATGACGACCCTGCGTTTGATGCTAGCAAACCTAAGCTTTCAATTGATGTGTTTGAGCCAATGGTGCGTAAGGTATTTAGTCAGCCAATCAACAGTATTTATAACCGCGTTATGAGTTAATCAAGTATTAATTAGCCATTAAAGCCTTATGTTGTTAAACCGCTGTCGAATCACCGCGTGTCTGTTTCTTTTATTTTGTATTAGTCAGAACACCAATGCGCAAATCGAGTTAAGTCGTATCACCCCAGACAATGCAGAGAAATTGGTGATGGGTGGCCCAGACGCCATTGGTGGAATTGGTGACTGGTTTATCAGTAATGGTACTTTGTGCGCGGTGATCTCAGACATAGGCCACGAGAGCGAGTTCACCACGCGAGGGGGCACTTTAATCGACTTAGGTTTTTGCAACAGAGACGATGATCATTACACGCATAAACATACATTACTTGATGGCAGTCGCGCCAAGCCGTTAAACGCCACTGATTTAACCGTCAGCAAAGGTGACTCTTGGGCAGCCATCGAGGTAACTGCTGAACGTGACAATATACAAACCGTAACGCGCTACCATGTTCAGCTAGATCAACCTAAAACATTGTCAATCGAAACAACAGTTTCTTTGCTAGACGCGAACAAAGATGGTTTAAATTTTTTCAACCTATTGCACTTTAATTATCACTCCTTGAATGCATTTATCTTTAACAGTGAAGACATTTCACAGAGTTCTGGTTTTGCCAGCGAGCATTTTTCCAGTAAAGGAATTAGCGCGATTCGGGATGCGGCAAAAAATGCCGATACCATCATCACACTAAGCCCACACGACGCGGATGTGGCAATTTCATATGGTTGGCAACTCAAAAAAGCAAAGCTGATCTCTGGTGAACAGAGTATGGATTTACCGCGGTTTGCATTGGCCGACGACACAACCAATGGATTTTTAGTGCTACCCGAGCATTTTATGATCGGCAGTGGTAAAAAAATAGGTTGGGTTCAGCTGGCGCAAATACCGTTACTGTCATTGGAAAATAAGGCTCAATTGAAACTACACGAATCAATCGTGATAGAAAAATCAGGCGACGTTGCGTCAATCACTGACCAACTTCTTGCTAAGACTGACACTCAACGCGTCATAGTTAACACGCAAAACCTTGATTCAAGTTTTCATGTTGAACAGACTGACGGCACACCCATTACCCAAGCTCTGCCAGATAAAAATGGCCAGGCTAGCTTTTTACTGCCTGAAGGCCGGTATACCTTACACCAGATAGCAAGCGGCGAACGACAGGCGCAAATGGACTTTGACGTTGATTCAATTAATGCAAATAAACTAAGCTCGAGCAACGAACTAAGTCTGGGCTATTTGAATCTTACTAGTGGCGGCAAATTAACACTGCCGCAAGGACAGGCCATGCGCCTAGTTTTTAAAGGCATTAATGGTACACCCGATCCGGATTTTGGACTTGCCCATCAACAAAGCCCAATTAATGATAGACACACGAAAACGATGTCTCATATTTTTATGGCTGGCATCAGCAGCGACCAACAGTCACTGTTCTTAGCCGCTGGCGATTACAAAGTGCTCGCAACACGAGGCCCAGAATTTTCGCTCGAATCAAGCGAAATTCGTATTGAGAATGGCAAAACAACAAGGCTGGATATTACGACACCCAGCCGCGTTGTTGAAACATCAAAGTATATGGCGAGCGACCTTCATGTTCACAGCGGTGTTAGCTTCGATAATGCTTTTTCAACTACCGAACGAGTCAGAACTTTTATTGCTGAGCACGCTGAAATCATGGTCTCAAGCGAGCATGACTTACCATTTGACTTCGCGCCGATTGTTCAAGCAATGAATCTAAGCGATAAAATTATTACGATCCCTGCCGCTGAAATCACCAGCACTGCACTAAGCAAAGCCAACCCATACACAGGCGGTCATGTAAACGCCTTTCCATTTTTACCCCGACCACACGAACATCGAAATGGCATGTTCAATCATGAAGAGTTCAGACTCCGCGACACAATAGCGGCCGTTAAACATCAACACCCAGAAGCCTTATTGCAGTTAAATCACCCGAGAACAACAAGCAAATTAAGCAGCAAACTGCCGAGTGATTACGAAGAGCACATTCACTACGGATCGTACTTTGAACACATGGGGCCAGCCGCTCATCCATATCAACCGGAGCGACCACTGACGGAATCGCCAAATAGCCAGCTCATTGAGAAAGACCCTAAAACGGGTATACGTGATGTCGACTTTGATTTGCTTGAAGTAGTAAACCCAGGCGGAGAGAACCACCAAGACCGTATTAATGCCGTACGTAAAGATTGGTTATCGCTCGTTAAGCAAGGTGAGAAAATCACAGCAACCGCAAATAGTGATTCGCACACGCCACATGAAGTTGTTGGTGTTCCTCGCACCATGGTGGCAATGCAGAACGATACGATTGCGGGTTATTCGCAAGCAGAGTTCTTAAACTCACTAGCAACAGGCAATGCCTATGGCACAACCGGCCCCTTCTTTGATATTGAGCTGGGCGGTGCCAAAATGGGCGAGACGTTTAACGGTAATCGAGGTGATTTGTCGCTGCGCGTATACGCGGCAGATTGGGTACCGTTAGACACGGTATCCGTGCAAATAAATGGCGAGTCAATTGGTGAATACCCACTTAAAAATGGCGAACAAACAATTTTAAGATTACCGCTAACGTTTCATCGTGACTCGTTTGTCACGATAGAAATTCACGGCAAAGCGTCTGAGAATTATGCACTACTGTATCCAGAAATAGAGCCTTACGCATTCAGCAATCCTATTTTTGTGGACTTTGAAGGCGATAACACATGGACACCACCTGGTTTATCAAGCACTGATCACTAACAGCGCGCTATTTTTGGTATGACGCTTAAAGTTATATTTTAGGTTTTTGATACCTCAAGTCCGGCGTCGCCTGCCCTTCCATCATCACACGCATCCAATGCTGGTGTTGCGCCAGTCGCTTATCACGCCGCGACGACTGCATCTCATTTGCGCCACGCTCAAGCACGGTATTAACTTGCTTGGCGCTACCGCCTTTAGTCGAATCTGCCATACACTTAATCTCACATACTCATTCAAGAGCTTATAAAAATCATGTTTGAGGAACGTCGACCTCAACTTTAGAACAAAAAAAGCTTTTTTTACAGAACATTTTAATGTTTTAACAAAAGCTTAAGTTTATAAACTCTGAACAAAACACATCTAACTTCACTGAATATTGATATAAACTGAAGCCAATTATAATTAGGCCAATAACAACATGAAGAAACTTTTGGTGTGGGTTTTATGTTGTGCAACATTGCTGCTTGCACTTCTGTTTATTGCCAACACACTTGATCCAAAGCGCCAACAAAAAAATTTCTCAACCATAGGAATAACGGCAGGCAGCTACACGAATTGTGAAGTCGCTTTGTCGTTAATGGTTGAGCAAAATCATACGCTAAGCGGCGCATTGGCTCCCAACACCTACGGCGATGTTGATCAGCATGAGCCTTGTGAGTTATTAAGCGGCATTTACAATAACGCGACTGGAGAGCCACTAAACGTAGCTGCCGACAATACACTCCGCTTACGTTACATCTGGGGTTTTCGCGCGGTTCAAGGAATTGCTATGTCGGTGTTCACCATTAATACGGTGCAGAAACTTACGGCTCTTTTGACTTTGGTGTCTATCGCCTTGATTGGCCTACTGCTTTATCGACGGAACGTTAAAAGCGCATTTACCATAGCGCCATTTTTAATTGGTGGTGCGGCATTTAGTGGTGCATTTGATACCAGCGCACTACCAATCTCTATTGCATATTTATGGGCTTGGGTGGCAGGTCTGATTCTCATTAAGGCATGTGACCTCAATAGAGATAAAGAGTTCTCGACGGTCGCCGGAATGATCAGCGCGTTTCTGTGGTTTATGGAGGGGCACTTTATTCTGCTGGTCACGCTAATCGGTTTGATTACCTTTCTTGTTCATTCTGATTTCAGCGTACAGCGTAATAAGAATCTTTTAGCCTTTAAATGCGCAATCAGAAACATCGCTTATGCGCACCTAGGCTTTCTACTCCTTATAGCCCTATTCGTAGCTCTCAAATGCGCTGTATTTGGACTAGAGCCAACGCTTTCATCATTCAGCTCAGCGATCAGCAATCGCAGTAGCAGCCTTGACAACAGTGGCCTCAGCATCAGCCTACAAAGCATTGCGCATCGCTTGCTATTTGCTGGTTTTCAATACACTGCAACCTACCAAAGCGTATGGCTATGGAAGACACTTTTGATTTCGACTTTTATCGTGTTCCTTGGAATTGTTATTTATGCCTGTATTAACGCATCAAGACTACAAGCTTTAACGCGCCATTCCGGCCACTATTTACTACTGCTCGCATTAATCGCTTTATACATCTGTATACGATTACTTGCAGTACCAAACCACACCTACATACACGCCTTATTAATGAGCCGTTATCTGATTATTCCAATAACATCAATCTGGTCGTTCGCGATTTATCTTTACCTGACACAAAAACGACAAACACAACCGCAGCTTGATTAAGCTGTCTCTCTGAGCACCGCGAAGAATCTAACAAAAATTGCCGCGCTGCGCTCGCAATGACATCTGACTGAACCGTGGTTCAATCAAGTTTTGACCTAAAATATTACAAGCTAACCTGACGGCTTTATAACGCTTTCAAACTTCGCTGTTATATTTCCCTGTGACGTTAATGATTAGCCATAACGAATCATCTCAAACAATTATTCTACAGACATTCAAAATGCATTCGAATCTCACAAGTACAACGATCCGCCCTATCAATAATAACGACTATCGTTCTGTTGATCGGCTAAGCGCGTTTTAACTTTATCGACGCTTGCGAATAAACCACCGAATAGGCGGTCTTGTAATGCCTTTTTGACCTCCATCTTGATTGCGAAGATATCAAAGGTGTCTAGCGCTTGAATTAGATATTCATCACTGGTTTGCAGCTCGTCAACCAAGTTTAACTCTAGTGCTTGCTTGCCATACCAATGCTCACCAGTAGCGACTTTTTCCATATCCAGTTTAGGGCGGTGTTCGAATACAAAGTCACGAAACAAGGTGTGCGTTTCTTGTAAATCGAGTTTTAATTTTTCACGTTCTTTGTCGCTATTTTTGCCAAACATGGTGACGGTTCGCTTGTACTCACCGGCGGTATGTTGTTCAAAATCAACGCCAACACGATCAAGTAAACGATTAAAGTTTGGCAATTGAGCCAACACGCCAATACTGCCTAAAATCGCAAATGGGGCTGCGACAATCTTATCTGCGACGCAGGCCATCATATAACCACCGCTTGCCGCTACTTTATCGACTGATACAGTTAAATTTAATTTAGCATCTTTAATACGCTGCAATTGTGATGCGGCTAAACCATGTTCATGAACAATACCGCCAGAATTGTCCAGTTTTAGTAGCACTTCATCTTGTGGTTCTGCGACACTCAGCACTGCGGTAATTTCTTCGCGCATTGTTTCAACTTCGCTGGCTTTAATGTCACCATCGAACTCAAGCACAAACAGTTTTGCTTTGGGTGTTTGCTTTACATTCTTGCCTTTGTTGGCTTTAGCGTCTTTTTTATCTTGTTTCGCCAACTCTTTTAAGTGCTGTTTGTAGTCTTTTTTGTCCATCAAAGACTGCAACACTCGATCTTTTAGAGCCTTATACTTTTCATTAAGGTTGGTCACCTTAAGTTCAGCGGCATCTTCTTTTTTCTTGGCACCACCAATAATTGCAACAACAAACACTAAGGCTATTAACCCTGTAACCACCTTGGCAATAAACAGCCCGTAAGAAAATAAAAATTCAGTCATGAGTTTCAAAAAATAATTTAATTAGCCGACTATTATACCGAGCACACCATTGTGCGCTACTAAATTGGACGACTACTTTATAAGCAAGGCGTTGGCTTTACTTGACATTTAAAACGCGTCAACTATATTGGGAGTCGCTTAAGCATAACAAAGGCTCCAAGTTGTGTTGTATGGAGTAGTTAGCTTTACAAAAAGTATCTAACCTAAACCCGACTACCTTGGAACGAGGCGACCATTATGGCGACTAAATCAACAAAGAAGAAAACAAAAAAAGTAACCGCAACGGCTAAACCAGCAGTTAAGAAAAAAGTAGCCAAAAAGGTTACAAAAAAAGCGGCGAAGAAAGTAACAAAAAAAGTCGTCAAAAAAGCCGCAAAGAAAACCACTAAAAAAGTAGCCAAAAAGGCCGCGAAGAAAACCACTAAAAAAGTAGCCAAAAAAGCCGCGAAGAAAACCACTAAAAAGGTAGCTAAAAA
>CAZOBR010000132.1:0-6547 GCA_964578035.1 uncultured Gammaproteobacteria bacterium | reverse complement strand
GGCTTGCCACGGGATAGATTTTGCTTCGCAAAATAGATACCCCGCTGCGCTCGCAATGACAGGTTTTTATTGTCATCCAAAGAAGCGAAGCGACGAAGGATCATATAACAAGCGCTGTATTAAGCCTGACCATCTAACCAATCAAACACCTCGCTCACATCAAGCACATCGGCATACTTAATCGATAAGTCGGTTAAGTTCGCAAAGTGATAACTCTCATGTTTATCTGACACGCACTCTTCAGGCACAATCGTTCGGTAACCGCGTGAAAGCGAATCCACCGCCGTTGCGCGAATGCAGCCTGACGTAGAACCGCCAGTAATAATTACCGTATCTACTTTGTGCCAAACACAAAGCGATTGCAGTTGGGTTTCAAAAAAAGCCGATGGCATTTTTTTGCAATAGATCACGTCTTTCTCGCGATCAATTTCTAAGCGATCATCAAACTCGGCGCGCTCTGAGCCGAATTTTATATTCTGCAAAGAGTCTGGGGTGTCGGTTCGTGTGCCCCAAGCACCGCAATCTTCGCCAGACTCCATATACGCAACGTGGGTCCAGACAACCGGCCAGCCGAGTGCGCGAAATTTTTTCGCCAAGGTGTCGGTATACTCCATTTGCCTTGGATCAGTTTCGTAAGCCGTTTTGAATAGATCTGTGCGCGTGTAGGCTTTTTGTGGGTCAACATTCACTAAGATGGCTTTTTCGCCAAAGCCAAAGCGTGCACGGCCTGGGTTGGCTTTGAGTTCATGGTATATTTCACGGGCGGTTTTATCGCTATTTTGCATGGGTTTCCTTTACTGATTTGATTGGCTGTTTTGATTGTTATTGACTCAAACAGTTGTATCGGTTTGATATTTTATTTGATATATTAGTATAACATTAATACAATATGTCTGTGCAAGCCGTGTTTATGGCAGGCGCTCTATACTATAACAAGCAACTAACAAACTACGAATTAAGCCATTTTGTCTGTATGACGAGCATTCTCATAACAGCTTAGGCTTCATTCACGGTAATCAATTATGACCTATCGCTCAATACGCGGAACCATTAGTTACACAAGTACCAAACCTGAGCGCATGAATGAAGTGCGTGGGCGTGAGTATTTTACGATAACCCAACAGCCCGATGGGGTTGATGTAATGCTAGCGCATTGTGAAATTGATGATGCACCTGCGGTTATTCGAGATGTCAGTATGGCCTTACGCCACGATGACTCTAGCCCGCTTGATTGTTCAGTGCGCCTAACCGTGGGTGATCAGTTCGAAGGGTCAGGCTGGATGCGCTTCGCAGATGGCTACGCCGAATGTGAAACGTATAACCGCAAAGATGGGCGAATCACGCAAAAAATAGACACACCAGAAAAAATAACTTGGTTACAGTCACACCCGATTGTTGGTGATGCGCTGTTAATGAAACTTTATGACTTAAGCCAAGGTGCTGGCGAGCAGGTCTGCGAAAATTTATTTTTAACCTCGCCTGATCATCGCGGCGCCACCGGCCCACAGTTTTTTGTATTAAATGCAATGACCTTGGTCTACGTCGGCGAAGAAGATATTGAAGTCGGTGCGGGAAAATTTCGCGCGCGCCATTTCCAAGTGACGGGTACGGCCGGTAATTTACCAGAAGAGCATCCACCATATGACTTATGGTGTACTGCAGATGATGATTATATTTTCTTGCGCGGCGGTGTTGCTGGATACATGCAAACTCATTACGAGCTCACAGAGCTTGTAATAGATTAAACAAATAAACTAACTTAGATAGTACAAAAAGTATAACTCGAATGAATAAACCATTAGAAGGCGTCAGAGTTCTTGATTTGACCCACATGTTATCTGGCCCTTATGGCGCAATGATTCTTGCTGACCTAGGTGCAGAAACAATCAAAGTCGAGCCATTGCACGGCGAAGGAACGCGCAAGCTATTAGCGACGGACCCTAAAAACTCGCTCGAAGGTATGGGCGCGTACTACATTACGCTAAACCGTAATAAGAAAAGTACCGCGATTGATCTTAAAAACCCAGAAGGCCTAGCAGTTTTTTATGAGTTGGTTAAAGAGGCCGATATTGTTATTTCTAACTTTGGTGCAGGTGTGCCAGAGCGTTTAAAAATTGACTTTGAATCACTCAGTAAAATTAATCCGCGAATTATCACGTGCGTGGTTTCAGGTTTCGGCTCAGATGGCCCCAATTTTAAACGCCCCGCGTTCGACCAAGTAGCCCAAGCCATGGGCGGCGGTATGTCGATTACTGGCGTTGATCGTGAGCAACCGGTTCGAGCAGGCATTCCAATTGGTGACTTAGGTGGCGGCATGTTTGGCGTGATGGGCGTGTTATCTGCACTGTACGAGCGCGAACGCAGCGGCAAAGGTCAGAACGTAGATATTTCGATGTTAGATTGCCAAATTTCTTTATTGAACTATATGGCGACTATGCATTTCTTATCGGGCGAAGACCCATACCCAATTGGCAATTCGCATTTTGTGCATGTGCCATACGACAGTTTTAGATGCGCAGATGGTTTTATTGTAATTGCCGTAATCACCGATAACTTTTGGACGAACCTAAAAGAAGTCGTGAATATTCCTGAGTTCGATGATCCAGTGCTAGATGGCCAGCCAGGTCGCTTTGCCGCGCGCGATATGATCATGGAAAAACTCAATGCAGCGCTATCTGAAAATACCTGCGAGTATTGGATCGCTCAGCTAGAAGCCAAACGCATTCCGTGTGCGCCTGTGAATAGATTCAGCCAAGCTCTATCAGACGAACAAGTATTGCACCGCAATATGGTCGTTGATATTAAGCACCCATCGGGTAAATCAACGAAAGGACCCGGCAACCCGATTAAATTATCGCGCACCAATGAAGAGTCATTTTCACCAGCCCCGCTTTTAGGTCAAGATACCGATCAGGTGTTTAAAGATTTAATTGGTTATGATGATGCCAAGCTAAGCGAACTAAAAGAAAAAGGAGTGATTGCTTAAATGACTGAACGCGTAATCATCAATGATGTTGGGCCGCGCGATGGCCTGCAAAACCAGCCTAAAATACTCACGGTTGAAGAGCGCCTGCAGCTGATCAAAGCCTTGCAAGCGGCTAATGTCGAACATATTGAGCTTGGTGCCTTTGTGTCACCCAAAGCAGTCCCCGCTATGGCAGGATCTGACCAAGTGACTCAAGCCATGGTTGGTGAACAAGGTGAGTTTTCTGTTTTAATTCCGAATCGTCGAGGTTACGACATGGCCGTAGCCGCCGGCGCTAAAACGGTGGCAATGGTGGCCTACGGCAGTGAGGGTATGGCACAAAAAAATGTCAATATGAGTCGCCTTCAAGCAGACCAGTCAACACTTGATATTGTTGAGCAAGCGAAGATTGATGGTGTCAGCGTTATTGCAACCATTGCCACGTCATTTGTTTGTCCATTCGATGGGCCAACAGACCCTGGTGTTGTTGCGCAAACAACGGCTAAGTTTATTGAGGCAGGTGTCGACAGTGTTGTGATTGCCGACACGATTGGTGCCGCTGATCCAGCGCAGGTTAAAAGCCTTATGTCACGCTTGGTCAGTGAAAATGGTGCATCAAAGCTTGCTTGTCATTTTCACGATACACGCGCACTCGGTATGGCGGATCTTTATTCAGCTATTGAGGTCGGTATTCGCCGTTTTGATGCTTCGATCTCAGGCCTAGGTGGTTGCCCATTCGCGCCGGGTGCGACTGGTAATATCGCCACCGAAGACGCAGTAATGATGTTGCATCAAATGGGTTTTGAGACGGGTATTGATTTAGATAAATTGATTGCCGCTTCAGATTTGGCTGAAGAGCTTACGGGCACCGCACCTGGTGGGCGCTCTAAGCCATGGCTTAAACCCTATTTAGAAAAGCAAAAGGCCTAATATTAAGTACAAAAGCTAAAACATAAGAAAGACATAACGAGTCTTATAAACGACAAAATAACTAAATATCAAACGCGAGGAACATCATGGGATATAGACTAGGTGTAGACGTAGGAGGTACTTTCACAGACCTACTGCTGATTAACGAAGAATCGGGTGCAACGCACACCGCTAAAGTTCCTTCAACGCCAGAAGACTCATCGATTGGTGTATTGAATGGTATTGCTCGAATCTGTGAAGAGTCGGGCATTGACCCTAAAGACGTGAATCGCGTTATGCATGGCACCACTGTTGCCACCAATGCCGTATTAACTGGCAAAGGCGCAAAGGTAGGTTTGGTAACCACCTCTGGTTATGAAGACACCTTGCAAGTGGCGCGTTCATTTTGCCCAGGCGGTTTAGGCGGTTGGGTAACCTTTGTTAAAAAACCATTACTCGCGCCATTAGAGCTTACCATTGGTGCCGAAGAACGTATCGGCGCAGATGGCGAAATTGTTCGTGAATTAAACGAAGAAAAATTTAGAGAAGACTTAACAGTGTTGCGCGCCAAAGGCGGTATTGAAGCCTTAACGATTTGCTTTATCAACGCTTATATTAACAACGAAAACGAAAAGCGCGCACAAGCCATTGCCGCTGAAATTTTTGACGATGTGCCAATCTCGATTTCAAGTGATGTTGTGCCTGAAATGCAAGAGTACGAGCGCACCGAAACCACCGTAGTGAACTCTTATGTTCGCCCCGAAGTATCTAAGTACGTTAAAAACTTACAAGGCGCGTTGGATGAGCAAATGGGTGAAGGAACACAGCTTTCTATTCTTCGCTCCGACGGTGGCTTAGCCTCGGCGCGCGCCTCTGGTGAGTCACCAGTCAACTTATTAATGTCTGGCCCAGCTGGTGGTGTAACGGGCGCAATTTACTTTTGCGAGCGCGCAGGTTTTGACAACATTCTGACCTTTGATATGGGCGGCACCTCAACCGACGTTGCGCTGATTCAAAATGCCAAAGCACGTGTGCGTCGCGAAACCATTGTGGGTGATGTGCGTGTTCGCGCACCATCGGTGGACGTGCGCACCGTCGGTGCCGGCGGTGGCTCAATTGCGTTTGTGCCAGAGCTCACCAAAGCATTGCGCGTTGGCCCTGAGTCGGCTGGCGCTGTGCCTGGCCCCGCCTGTTACATGAAAGGTGGCGAAGCCCCAACCGTTTGCGATGCAAACGTGGTATTGGGTTATCTGCCATCCGACGCGCAACTTGGCGGCAAGATGGAAATCAATCGCGATGCGTCCGTGAAAGCTGTGCAAACCGTCGCAGATGCGATTGGCATTGATTTAATGGAAGCCGCGGAAGGTATTATTAAAATCGTTAACGAGGCCATGTTCGGAGCCTTGCGTTTAGTCTCGGTAGAGCAAGGCTATGACCCACGTGATTTTGCTTTAGTTGGTTTTGGTGGCGCTGGCCCATTACATGCTAACTCACTCGGCGTATTAGCCGATGCGTGGCCAGTGATTGTGCCGCCAGGCCCAGGTGTGTTGTGCGCATATGGTGATGCAACCACACAAGTACAAGATGAAGCCGCACGCACATATCTAATGATGGCGGCAGATTTAAGTGACGCGCAATTGGCTGAAGACTTAGCTGCATTAAAAGAACGTGCGGGTGAGTCGCTGTTAGCAGACGGTATCGCGACGGCTGATCAAGAAGTAATTTACCAAGCGGATTTACGCTACGCGGGTCAAGCATTCCAAATCACCGTTGATTTCACTGAAGCGGAATTACAAAGCAAAGGCGTGAACTTATTAACCGACGCCTTTGATGCTGAGCACGAACAACTGTTTACGTTTAAGCTTGAGGATGGACATGAAATATTGATGATTCGTGCGGTAGTTCGCGCCAAAGCGCAAGCAATTGCTGAAGCAACAGTGGGTGATGCTGGAGCGAGTTTGGCCGATTGTGAAATTCAAGACACGCGCTTTTACGCGGGCGGTGAATGGCACGAAGCAAAAATTTATGATCGCTCTAAATTACACCCAGGCTTAGAAGTGCCTGGCCCAGCGATTGTCAGTGAGATGGATTCCACCACGGTGGTATTGCCTGATTACGTGGCGAAAGTTGATGTTGTTGGCAACCTACTAATTAATAAAACTTAAGGAGAACGTCATGACTGCAAAGATTATTGAAACGAATAACAATCCGTTAAATAAAATCGATGTTGATGGCGTCACCGTCGATATTATTGAAAACTCACTGCGTAATGCGCGTGAAGAAATGGATGCTGTGCTATTTCGCACCGCAATGTCACCCGGCATTCGAGAGCAGGGTGACTGTTTTCCACTGATCGCCAACAAAGAAGGCAAAATGGTGGTGGGTCAGTTTGGTTCCTTCATTGGTCCATTCATGGAAGCCTATGAAGGCGACATAGAAGAAGGCGATGTGATCCTAACCAACGACCCATACATGTGTAATGCGGCGGTATCGCATTTGCCAGACTGGCTAGTGTTGGTGCCCGTATTTAAAGATGGTCGTCATATTGCCTGGTCTGCCATGTTTGGCCATATGTCGGATAATGGCGGCATGGTGCCGGGTTCGATTCCAATTGAAGCCACTAATATCTATCAAGAAGGCATTCGCATTCCGCCTTTAAAACTGTACAAAAAA
>CAZOBR010000131.1:0-6557 GCA_964578035.1 uncultured Gammaproteobacteria bacterium | reverse complement strand
TTACCCTATGCTCTTATCTAAATAAGCTTAACTATTTAGCTTGAGTTAGCTTGAGGCTAGATTAGGCTGAGCTTAACGCTTAATATAACTCTCAATTTAACTTTGACATAAAAACTACAACGATCATCAAAGAGTCCAATGAATTTAGCAAATAAAGTACTAATTGCACTGATACTGGGTATCGCCGCCGGTTTGATCATTAACCTATTAAACTTAAGTGCAATTGCTTGGGTAGACCAATACATTATTAACGGTGTTTTTCACATAGGCGGAAAACTATTTGTTAATGCACTAAAAATGTTAGTAGTGCCATTGGTCTTGTTCTCACTAATTCCAGGTATTGTGGGCATTGGAGACATCCGTTTACTAGGTAAAATTGGCACAAAATCATTCGTGCTGTACATGGCAACAACCGCCATTGCAATCACCACAGCGATTACTCTAGCAGTAATATCAAATATTGGTCATGGTTTGGATAATCCGCCAGCCGCTGGCACCTTCGAGGGCAAACAAGCCGCATCGAGTTTTTCAGACATCATTATTGGTATTGTGCCGAGCAACATCGTGTCAGCCCTAGCTGATGCCAACATGTTGTCGATCATCTTCTTCTCAATATTCTTTGGTATCGCACTGCTTTCTGTGGTTAAAGAAGCCCCAGATTTAGTCGGCATAATTGAACAGATCAATAAAGTCATCATGCGCATGGTCGATATCATCATGTATTTTGCGCCTTATGCCGTTTTCTGCTTGGTCGGTAAAGCAATTGCCGAGATGGGCCTCGATTTAGTCATACAACTATTGGGATACTTCTTGGTACTGATGGCCGCCCTACTATTTCATGCCTTTGTTACGCAAATGCTGATATTTAAAGCCTTTACGGGCTTAAAAGCAGGCATGCTTCTTAAAAAAATCCGCAATGCGCAATTGTTTGCGTTCAGCACCTCGAGCTCAGGCGCGACCATTCCAATAACCTTGCGAACAGTTCAAGAACGTTTAGGCGTCGATCGAGCGGTCTCCTCATTTAGCGTGCCATTTGGCGCCACCATTAACATGGACGGCACAGCAATGATGCAAGGCGTTGCCACGGTCTTTATTGCTAATTTATATGGCTTTGATTTCGGAATTCAGGAATACACAATTATTGTCGTGACCGCAGTATTAGCATCGGTAGGCACCGCCGCGGTACCCTCTGTGGGCCTTGTAATGCTGACACTCGTGTTTGAACAAGTTGGTCTACCGGTTGAAGCAATTGGTATCATTATTGGCGTTGACCGCATCCTTGATATGACTCGCACTGCGGTCAATGTGACTGGCGATACAGTGGTTACCGCCGTAGTAGCAAAAAGCGAAAACCGAATGGATTTAAGTATTTTCAACGACCCTAAGGCGGGCGAAGTTGAAGAACTGCATATAGAAGACCTTAACCTAAAAGCTTAATTGAATGCCCATCAACCATAATAAGCCCTGGCAGCAATGACCTACTACCAAGACTTATAGCGGTAAATTTAGATTTAGGTCTTATATCCCTAGTGAGCCATAAGAGTCCTGAATGCGCTCAAGCGCGACCATCATAGCCGCTGTTCTTAAGTCGGGAATCTTCGGGTCGCTATGCCATTTTTGACTGATGACTTGATAACCTTCACGCATGACATCATCTAAGCCAGAGCGCACCAAGTCTAACTCAGTTGGCCCTTCAATAATGTTAGCCAAGTGTTTCGCAGGAAACTTCTGGCCGACCATCTCTTCTATTGCTTCGACCATACTCAAGGTTTGACGCTCGTGCTCACGACGCTGCATACGTCCAAACCGGATATGGCTTAAGTTTTTGACCCACTCAAAATAAGACACTGTAACACCACCGGCATTGGCGTATAGGTCCGGAATAATCAAGCAACCTTTGTCACGCAATATTTCATTGGCCGTAAAGGTAATTGGGCCATTGGCCGCCTCAATAATAATATTGGCTTTAATTTGCTCCGCATTACTTTCTGTCACAACGCCTTCCATAGCAGCAGGAATGAATATGTCGCAATCCATTGTTAAAACGCTCTGTGTGTCATCCGTAAAACCTGAATAGCCTTTAACGCCGCCATTGGCCTGAATATGTTTCTGTAAGTCATCCACATCAATACCCGACTCATTGACCACCGCACCATCTCTTTCAAGCACACCAACAATAATTGCGTTGTCTTCAGCAGATAAAAATTTAGACGCATGGTAGCCCACATTACCTAAGCCTTGTACCAATATACGCTTGCCTTCTAATGTTCCTGACAAGCCTGCATGCTTAATATCATCTGGGTGGCGAAATGCTTCTTGTAAAGCGTATTGAATGCCACGGCCGGTGGCTTCTACCCTACCTCTTATACCGCCTTTGCTAACGGGTTTACCGGTAACGCAGCCCCAACTATTAAGGTCAGATGGATAAAGCCGTTTATATTCGTCTGCCATCCAAGCCATCTCTCGCTCACCGGTTCCCATGTCTGGTGCAGGGACATTCTGCGCAGGGCTAATTAAGGATCGTTTCGCCAACTCTTGGGTAAAACGCCGAGTTATCTTTTCCAACTCATGCTCTTCCCATTCAGTTGGATCAACCACTAGAGCACCTTTAGAGCCGCCAAATGGTGCTTCAACCAATGCACACTTATAGGTCATTAATGCGGCAAGCGCTTCTACCTCATTTTGGTCCGCATGTGGTGAGTAACGAATTCCGCCTTTTACTGGCTCACGGTGCTCTGAGTGTACCGAGCGATAGCCTGTAAAGGTAAACAACTGATTTCGCAAACGCACACCAAAGCGAACGGTATAAGTTGAGTTAGCTACTTTAATTTTGTGTCGTAAATCATCTGACACTCCCACTAATTCGGCGGCCTGATCAAACATTTTTTCTACGGATGAAAGAAACGTTTCTGTTTGTTTAGTCATCATTTCTCCTTTTAATTTGTTGGGTTTCATTTACTGAATGGTTGCAACAAATCGAGCAAACGCTTCAATTGCAGCCTGCGTATTTGGATGATTCTCTACTGACATTAAAACACCTGAACCTTTACCACCATCATATACCTCGTACAACCGTTTGGGGTCAGTATTTGATTCCATATCTAAATATGAGGTGGATAAACGTAATGTGAGCATATTCGAGTGTAATCCAAAGTCGCTTCCTGGTAATGCCGCAATTCGGTATTCATTCAACAGATGCGTTGCGAGTTGCGCCGCGCTGTCGATACCTAATTGTGCGAGGGCATCTCGATATTGATCAAAATTAGCCGCGATATAAAAAGCGCCTTGCGCATCGGTACAACGAATACCCAGATTTTCTAAACTCGAATGTATAAACCGTGTGCGAATACCATGAATTGCGGTGCAATCAGCAATGTATTGCTCAATATCTGGCAGTAAACTGTATGCATCAATCGCGGCATATTGAATTGGTGCTGATACGCCAGACCACGTTTCACTGGCAAAAACCACCATCTTGTTCAGTAGCTCTTTACCAGTATTCGTATCTGGAAACAGCGCAACGCCAACGCGCCAACCGCCAATTGAAAGATGCTTACTCAGGCCACCTAATACAAAAGTACCCTCTGGGTAATACTGAGCAATTGAAACATGATCAGTATCGCCATGACACACTTGAAAATAAATTTCATCGCTTAATACCCAAATATTATTCTGACGGCAATATTGCGCCAATTCTTCTAAAAAATCAGGTGCCATAACTTCCCCAGTCGGGTTATTAGGGCTATTGATAATTAGCAGCTTGCATGGGTTATCGCTGGCCTGAACTAAAGCATCAAGTTCTTCGAGACTTAGTCGATAATTATCGTCAACTTTTGACGGTATGTAATGGTAGCGCTTGTTCAGTAACTGAGCTTGCGGTCCATAACTTACCCACGATGGGCCAGGTAAAAAGACATCGGCATCGAGCACCATTTGCAAACCGTAAATTAAGGCTTTACTTCCAGGACCAATCAGCACTTGAGATGAATCAAAGTTGATACTCAATTTTTGTGAATAGTAGCCAGCAACTGCATCGATCAGCTCGGGCAATCCACGTGCCGGTAAATAGCTTTTTTTGTTTGCATGACGAGCCAATGATTCTTGTAAGCGAGGGTGAACATCGAAGCGTGATTCACCAAACCCCATATGAAAAACCTGCTTCCCTTGCGCCCACAGCTTATTAACTGTTTCGTTGATATACAACGTTGACGAAGGCACAAGGTCGTCGAACGCGGGATTTAATTTAAAATACGTATTCATGACCTTTATTAATTTTGAAAAAAGTGAAATTTGAAAGATGTAGAATTAAGAGAAGTGAATTTTTGGACAAAAAAAGCCCGCGACCTCAAAAAAGATCGCGGGCCTTAACCTTAAGAAGGAACTGCATGTTAAGTGTTTAAGACTTAGTGTTAAATATTCTAAGTTTTAAACAAGGTGACTTACTAAAAATTGTAAGTACCTCTCAAGTACCATGACCCGCCTTCGTAGTTAGCCACTGTCCGGCGAGGGAACTGTAGGCCAACACTTTGACGGTTGGCGAACACACCATCGTCTTCGATTTCATCAATAAACTCATCAAAAATATTTGACGCGCCTAAAGTAAGCTTCATGTTGTCATTTACTTGCCAACCAACTTCTGCATCTAGATAGATAACAGAACCAATCTCAGCACTGCGATTACCGAGAGGGCCATTAATCGTGCCACGCTCATCAAAGTGATCACCAAAAAATCTCGCTCTAACCAATAGATTTACAGAATCATTAAAAAATGTATTCGTAGTTAAGGTAAAACGATCTTCTGGGAAGTTGTTTTCGATATCTTCTATTGTGGCGGCACTCACAGGGTTAATGCCTTGAACTTGTGATTGATCAGTAATTTCAATTTCATTACGCGCGTAAGCGAAAATAACATCCGTGCTTGCGCTACCCCAATCAATAGAACCATTTAACACAACATCAAAACCTTCATGCTCTAGATCTAATGCGTTGGTATAAAACGACAATGTATTATTTACAGTGCCCGGAATTGGAATATCACCCGTACGATAAATACGATCATCCACTTCAACATTGTAGAAATCTACGGTCAAATCCCATGTATCACCCAGTGATGTAGTGAAACCGAAACTGATATTAGTAGACTCTTCTTCTACCAACTCACGTCCACCTGCGGCAATTGCTGATGCACTGGTGGCAGGCACTAAACCTTCTAAAACTAAGTTACCAGTACTGCCGTCAAAGGTCGTAATCAAGGCAGAAATATTAGATTGGCCAGGCGTTGGCGCATGAAAACCGGTTGATACTGCGCCACGAACTGTAAACGCATCTGAAATGTTGTAACGCGTTGCAATTTTACCGTTGGTAGTGCTACCAAAATCAGAAAAATCTTCGTAACGTAAGGCGTATTGCATTAACCAACGGTCATTGATGTCATGCTCAACGTCAACATAAATGGCAATATTGTCACGATCAAACTCGCCTGCGTCTTCTACAGATGGAGGGTTAAAACCACTTGGGCCACCGCCAAAACTAGCGTTAGCATCGCCTAGCAATGCTGTCCACGTTTCTTCGCGCCACTCAGCACCGTAAGATACTGACAACGAATCGCTTATTTGCGTTGAAAAGTCTGCATTTAGGTTTATTTCTTCTTGCTCATAAGCACCAACATCAAAATCCATTACGGGCGTACCATCTGACTGTAAACCCAAACTGGTATTGATTGAATTATTTAAGAAGTAATCCAGCTCATTCTTACCATACGAAACACTAAAATCATAAGTTGTGCCGCCTGCAAACTCTCCGCGCAAGCCTGTTACAAAACTCATATCATCTTGCTCGCCATCAAGAAATGGCGTAAAACCAACATTGCAAAGTTGTAAATTTGGGTTTAAGGCACATGTACTAGTAACCTCAATGCGCGCAAGGTTACGATAGAAGAAACGATAACGACCATTCGTCTTGGCGTAGTTACCAAATGAATAAAGTTCACTGCCATTGGCAAGCACTATGCCAGAATTCCATGCGAATCTTAGCGCGTCTGTTTCAGGGCGACCCCAGGTTTGAGTAAACGGCGCATCACCAAATGGTGTATCTGCACCCACGCCTTGCACGCCAGCATCTACCAAAGCTTGTGCGTCTGGGCGAATAACACCACGCGAAAGTGCGTCGTTATCACTGTATTCAACACTGGCATTTAAAAAACCGTTTTCGGTTATTCTAAAACCCATGTTAGCGCCAAGTTTTAGGCTGCTTTCACCTTCATAGAATTCACCATAAGTAACTTCTACATGGCCACCTTCGTCTGCGTCTTTAAGTTCAAAGTTCATTACACCGGCAATCGCATCAGAGCCGTATTGAGCTGCGGCACCATCACGTAAGACCTGAACATTTTTTAATGCAATACTCGGAATCATGCCAACATCAACGCCATGTGAACCATTACCGGCCGCAGACGCTAAAAATTGTATTAGTGAAGAACGGTGGCGACGCTTGCCATTAACTAACACCAACGTCTGGTCTGGTGACATACCACGCAACGAGGTTGGACGAATAAACGC
>CAZOBR010000130.1:414-6577 GCA_964578035.1 uncultured Gammaproteobacteria bacterium | reverse complement strand
TAGCGTGCTTTGTGCGACCCGATTTGGGTCAAAGCTTGTTTTGTTTATCGCATCTTCATGGTCACACCACATTCTCTTCCTATGGTTTCAAACGAGTTGTTGCTGGATTGTCTACGAGAAAGCTTTGAGCGAGATGTCAGGGTAGACGCCAAGTGCAAGCGTTTTGTACTTGTCATTAAATTTGTAGTTGTAGCGCCAGTATTTTCCAGACTTATTTACCAGTAAGTACAGTCCTCCACCGTCGATAAATTTAGTCTGCGAGCTTCCTTGCTTGAGTTTAGCGTTTTTGACCGCGGTATCAGTTAGGTGTCGTTTCATGCAGCTCCGTAAATTGAGAGTGTTTTTTTATTCTAGACCAAAAGTACCCCAAAAAATACCCAAAAATTTTCCGTATTTGAGAGCATTTCCTTGAACTTTAATGAACAGTAAAAAATAAAAAAGCCACCCTAAGGTGGCGATTTTATTGAGTTATTCGGACTTTTTTAAACTTCCTTAAACTCATATTTGGTGGAGGCGGCGGGAATCGAACCCGCGTCCACAAGTCCTCCGCTCATCGGATCTACATGTTTAGTTTGTCTTTAATTTAACCCCTTACAACTGGACAAACGCACTCGGTCTGGGGCGGGTCGAATTGCGTTTTAACGGCAGCTTAATCGACACAAGCTACTCGCGATTTCATGTTAGATGAGATCTCAAAGTCCAAAGCCATGAACAACTCCGGCGAGACCCTAACAGGCTTAAGCTGCTAGTGCGTAGTTATCGTCGTTTGCAACTATAACTTTTGTAACTATTTTTAAGAGATAAGTCACAATGCTCTACATGCACCGAAGGTTTCGCGACCCATGTCGAAAGCCATGTCGCCCCCTAAATTATTCGGCTAATCAAACAAACTGTTTCACCAGCATGATGCCAAGAATCTAGAGCTCACTCGCTCTTTCGGTTTGCGAAGTATATGGGGGCACTTTTGTAGAAGCAAATAGTTCGCAGACTATTTTTAATATTGATGATTATGGTTTAACTCAAAGCGAATGTTTTATTGTAACCAAGCTGTTTGCGGGTAAGGCTGAGATAGTCAGAGTAAAATTATTGTACAATATGACTAACTAATAATCATTTACGGTGCGTTTTACTCACCGTTCATACCAATTTGGAGATAAAAACATGTCAACAGCGCTATTTGATTTAACAGGCAAAGTTGCCTTAGTGACTGGTGCAAGCCGAGGCATTGGTGAGTCCATCGCCAAGCTATTTGCTGAACAAGGTGCGCATGTGATTGTGTCTAGTCGCAAAGCTGAGTCGTGCGATGAAGTGGTTGCGCAAATAACAGCCGCAGGCGGGTCTGCCGAAAGCATGGCGTGTCATGTAGGGGATATGGATAATATTGCTGCGACTTTTGCGGCTATTAAAGCCAAGCATGGCAAGCTAGATATCTTGGTAAATAATGCCGCGGCTAACCCATATTTTGGGCATATTCTGGATACAGACTTAGGCGCTTACAACAAAACGGTTGATGTGAACGTGCGTGGTTACTTTTTTATGTCGATTGAAGCGGGCAAGATCATGCGAGAGTCGTTTGAAAACGGTAATGGCGGAGGTTGTATCATCAATACGGCGTCTATTAATGGTTTAGTGCCAGGGTATAACCAAGGTATTTATTCAATTACCAAAGCGGCGGTTATCAATATGACAAAATCGTTTGCTAAGGAATGCGCGCAATTTGATATTCGCGTGAACGCTTTATTACCAGGTTTAACAAAAACGAAATTCGCGGGTGCCTTGTTTGAAAATGAAAGTATGCACAAAGCGGCGATGGCGACTATTCCAATGCGTCGACATGCTGAACCGGATGAAATGGCCGGCACGGTTTTGTATTTAGCCTCGGATGCAAGCAGTTACACAACGGGTGAATGTGTTGTGGTGGATGGTGGTTTTACGGTTTAGCCAGCCCTTTGGCATTTAATAACTAACCATTAATTGATAACTAACACTAATCGTTAACTAACAACAGGGTATTAAGTATCATGCTTCGATCACTAAAGATTATTGCAGTGCTGTTTTTTGTTCTACTGGCCTATCTATTGTTTTGGCCTGTGCCGATTGAACCTAAAGCCTGGGTGGCTCCCGAATTAGCCAGCTACAGTGGTGATTTTAAGCCGAATAATAAGCTTGCTGAATTTACTCGAATCGATCTCGGTGATTTGCACGGTGCTGAAGCAGCGGTACAAGCTCCGACTGATGAAAATGGTCAGCCCGGTCAAATGGTTTCTACTACGGATGAGGGCTGGATTATGCGTTGGCAAGATGGCTCTGAAACGCCTGAAAAGTGGGTGAATCTCGGCGGCCGGCCACTTGGGCTTGCCTTTGATTCGCAAGGCGATCTGTGGGTAGCAAATGCCTATGTTGGCTTGATGAAAATCACCAAGCAGGGCGTTATTAGCACTGAGTTAACAACGGTTGATAATGCGCCTTTGCACTTTATTGATGATCTTGATTTTGCGCCTAACGGCAATCTTTATTTTAGTGATGCTTCTACGTTTTCTGCCAAAGAGTGGGGCGGTACGCTTGAAGCCAGTTTGCTCGATTTAATGGAGCATGGCCTGCATGGGCGTATTGTTGAGTACAACCCCAAAACTAAAGCCAGCCGTGTAATCATGCGTGATTTAAGTTTCGCAAATGGTGTGGCAGTTGATTCGTCAGGCGAATATTTATTGGTTGCCGAAACGGGTGAATATCGAGTTTGGAAATATTGGTTGCAAGGGCCTAACGCAGGTAGCCAAGAGGTGATTATTGATAACTTGCCGGGTTTTCCTGACAATGTACATCGCGGTCAAAACGGTCGCTTTTGGGTTGGCTTAACCTCGCCGCGTTCCGATGCGTTTGATCAGCTTGCGCAAAAACCATTTGTTCGAAAAATAGTGCAGCGTTTGCCCGAGTTTATGCACCCTAAAGTACAGAATTACGGTGTTGTATTCGCAATGGATGGCGAAGGTAATGTGCTGAAAAACTTGCAAGACCCTGAAGGCAATATCTATGCCACCACCGGCGCCTTTGAAACACAATCGTATTTGTATGTAACCAGCTTGACCGCGCCGTTTTTAGCGCGATACTCAAAAGCGGAGTTAGGCATTAAGTGACTGTTTTAGCGGATTAAAATTTTATCGACGCTGGCCGAATGAGTGCCGGCTATCGGTTCAGTCTGCTCGCTATGGTAGGTGAACACGGCTGAATATTTATTCTGCTGAGTGGTGTTTTTGCCAGCCGCATGAAAGCAGTGGGCGCTGAATAAAAGAACGTCGCCTGCGTTTAGCTCAACTAAGCGCTGCGTGGCTAATCGATCTCTATTGTTCGGATGATCGGTGATCAAAAATTGCGCTTCGTCCAAGGCGTTGTCTTGAACTTCCCAGCGGTGTGAGCCGGGTAAGAGTTTCATTGCGCCATTCTCTTTTTTTTCATTGCCTAATGCCAACCAAGCGTTAATTAAATACTTATTGTTAAAGTTCCAATAACGCGTATCACGATGCCAAAGAGTTTCAGAGCTATATTGCGGCTGCTTTGTCATTACACAGTTATGGTGGCAAGGGTTTAGGTAAAGTTTTTCCGCACTCAGAATCTGCTGAATGCCTTCAGTGATTTCACTGCGCTCGGCTATATTTTTAAACGCTTGGTCGCGTTGATAAGCCAACAATAGTCGCCGAATGGTAGAACCACCTGGTGAGTCAGTGTTATCTGGCGCGCCAGGGTAGTGCACATCTGCCTCTAGTTCAAAGGGCTCAATCCGCTGATCAAGGTGCGCTTGGGTTATCGTATTGAGCTCCGCTAGCTTATTCGTAGCGACTAAGTTTGGCAGCACTAAATAGCCATCTATTTTGAATTGCTGAATTTGTGCGTGGCTGAGCATAGTATTTAAGTTTTATGCAGCTCTGACGTTAGGGTAAATCAACTTTTACGGGTGGGGTCCAACCGTCGGCCTTGTGTTCTGCAACTACTGTGGTGAAAATGCCACCACGAACATTCCAATTCGCCGTTAAACGCATAAAACGGGGTTGTGTGGCATTGACTAATGTTTCGAGTATTTCGTTGGTCAATTTTTCATGAAAGCCGCCTTCCTCGCGAAACGACCAAAAATACATTTTTAAACTTTTTAATTCTACGTTCTTTTCTTCTGGTACATATTCGATCACAAAATTGGCAAAATCGGGTTGACCGGTCAATGGGCATAGGCAGGTAAATTCTGGCACCGTAATGCGAATTGTATAATCGTTTTGTGGCGCAGGATTTTCAAAGGTAATCAGCTCTTTTGAAGGTTCGCTTGGGCGTTCCATAGTAATCTCTCAGGGTTTTGGTTAAAAACGGGTGTTTCTACCCAATAAAGTTTAAATTGACCACAATCAGTGGTTTTCTCAGAGGCGATTTTAACTTAATCTAGGGGATTAGACTAAGCAATTAAATTCCGCGGGCGAGAACCTTAGATAAAAACCATAAAAGGGCAATTTAAAGTCCTAATAAATGGCACAAATAATTAAGGCAGGGGCGTCTGTGAAGGCAACAAAATGCGATTAAAACACATTAAATTATCTGGCTTTAAGTCGTTTGTAGATACCACCAAAGTGTCAGTACCAAATAACCTGATTGGTATTGTTGGGCCTAATGGCTGCGGCAAATCCAACGTGATTGACGCTATTCGATGGGTGATGGGCGAATCATCGGCTAAAACCTTACGTGGCGACAGCATGGAAGACGTTATTTTTAACGGTTCTGCCGCGCGTAAGCCTGTAAGCCGCGCTTATGTAGAATTGGTGTTTGATAACGCCGATGGTAAAGCGCCCGGCTCTTATGCCAAATACGCTGAAATTGCGATCCGCCGTGAATTGGTGCGTGATGGAGGTTCAAAGTATTTTATTAACAAAACTCGTTGCCGCCGTAAAGATATTCAAGACATCTTTTTAGGTACTGGTTTAGGGCCGCGCTCGTACTCAATTATTGAGCAAGGCATGGTCGGCAGAATTGTTGAATCTAAGCCCGAAGATTTGCGTGTTTTAATCGAAGAAGCTGCCGGCATTTCGAAGTATAAAGAGCGTCGCCGCGAAACTGAAAACCGTATTCGTCATACGCGCGATAATTTAAGCCGTGTTGAAGATATTATTGGTGAGCTAGAAACTCAGCTCCGTCGCCTTAAACGTCAAGCCAACGAAGCTGAGCGCTATAAAAAACTTAAAGAAGAGCAGCGCGATTTAGACAGCCAAGTAAAAACGGTGCGTTGGGCTGCTTTGCACGCGCAAGTTCAAGCCAAAGACGTTGATCTGGAGCGTTTACAAACGGAGTTTGAATCACAAGTTGCAGAACAGCGCGATGTCGAGTCACAAATAGAAGCAATGCGTCAAGAACAAGCGCAATTGACCGAAGCCTTGAATAAGGTTCAGGCTGATTATTATGGCATTGGCGGTGAAATAACCGCGCTAGAACAGTCGATAGAACATGCCCGAGTCACACGTCAGCAACAACAAGAAGAGTTTGAGCGTTTAGCTGAGTCTGAGCGCGAAGCATCACAACACTTAGAGCTAGATCAAACGCGTTTTGCTGAAACAGAATTACTGCAGACAGAGCTCATTCCATTAGTGGAAGCATTAAGCGGTGAGTACGAAGTCGAAAACCAAAAATTCCGTCAAGCCGAAACGGATTATCAGCAGTGGCAGCAAGAGTGGGAGCAGTTAAATCGCGAAGCAGCCGACCCAGAAAAGGAACGTGAGGTTCAATCTGCGCGTATTGAAGAGCAAGAGCGAAAAATTCATCACTTTACTGAGCGAACCGCGCAAGTAGAGAATGTGCTCAAAGAGATTAGCCAAAAAATTAATGTTGAAGAAATTGACCAGCTTAAAGAGTCGGTTAGCTCAATTGACCAACAATGTGCTGAGTTGGAAACCTCACTACAAGAAAAAGATGCAAAAATTGTTGAGTTACGCACTGCGCTTGATGAGAGTCGCGAACGCTACAATCTTGTGCGACACAAGTTGCAAGACGATTCTGCGCAATTAAACTCATTAAAAGCACTACAAGCTGCGGCGTTGGGTGAGGACAACAAAGAAGTTAATCAATGGCTGCAAATGCGCGGCATTAAAGACAATGATCGTGTTGCCTCTAAGTTAAACGTTAAAAGTGGCTGGGA
>CAZOBR010000130.1:0-404 GCA_964578035.1 uncultured Gammaproteobacteria bacterium | reverse complement strand
GGCTGGGAGCTCGCGGTAGACACTGTTTTAAGCCGCCAGCTCAACGCCATTTCAGTGCCGCAACTTGAGCAGTTTTCAGCCGATATGGCGGATTTTAAAGATGGCCGTATTGCAATTGTTGATCAAAGCTCAGCGCCGGTTGACGGAGCAATAGAAAAACTTAACTTATTGGCCGATAAAGTCACGGCTGACAATGTCCAAATCGATGGTTGGTTTCATGGTGTTTATGCCGCTGATAGTGTGGCAGATGCCTTAAATAGCCGTCATAAATTGTCCGCACACGAATCTATCGTCACGCGAGAAGGTTGTTGGGTTGGCACAAACTGGGCATCTTTTGGCGCAGAGCAAGATGCTCAGAGTGGTATTTTGCAACGCGAGGCGCAAATTGAAAAGTTGACCGATAG
>CAZOBR010000129.1:0-6595 GCA_964578035.1 uncultured Gammaproteobacteria bacterium | reverse complement strand
TGAATCTGCGTCACATACAATTAATCATGAATACTGGGCACCTTATTTATCGCATGCACCTATGGAGCCGATGAATGCTGTTGTCAGAATAGATGGCGACTCGGCTGAAGTTTGGTCAGGTGTTCAATTCCCGGGTGTCGCACAAGGTTTAGTGGCTCGTTATGCCGGTCTGTCAACTGGCAATGTCACTATGCACAACACGTACTTGGGCGGTGGTTTTGGGCGTCGAGGCATGTTGACTCATGTGGCCGAAGCTGCGCAAACCGCTGTGCTAACCGGTAAACCGATTCAAGTTATGTGGACCCGTGAAGACGACATTCGTCATGGCTTTTATCGCCCGGCTTCATTGATGCGTATTCAAGCAGGCGTAGACGACACTGGCAAAATCAGTGCTTGGTCGGCAAAGCGTGTTGGTGGCAACATCATGCCTGATTTATTAGTTGAAGCCTTACCTGGAATGGCGCCTATTTTGCCAAAAGGCATTACTAATATGGTGGCTGGTGCTGCAGATACAGCAATGGCCAATTGGTTTGTTGAAGAGCAAAGTATCGAAGGTTTATTTGAAGACTACGATTTCCCGAATCGTGAAGTTCATCATGTCACCAAGAACCACGGCTTACCATTATTGTTTTGGCGTTCAGTCGGGCACTCGTTCACCGCATTCGCAAAAGAAACTGCAATTGATGAACTTGCTAGCAAAGCCGGCGTTGATGCAATAGACCTTCGTTTACGCAATACGCAAGATAATCCTCGACTGAATAATGTGATTAAAGTTGCAGGCGAAAAAATGCAAAGCATGACGTCGGCCACAGGTAAATTGGGTTTTGCTGCGCATAAGTCTTTTAATAGCTATGTTGCGCAAGTTGCTGATGTATCAGTGGAAAATGGTAAAATAAAAGTCAATAAAGTCATTTGTGTGGTCGATTGTGGTCAAGTGATTAATCCTGACATTGTGCGCGGACAAATGGAAGGCGCGATTATGTATGGTTTAACCGCGGCGCTTTATGGCGACACACAAATTGAAAATGGCCAAGTCAAAGAAAGTAACTTTCATGACTACCCAATTTTACGCATGAACGAAGCACCTGCAGTAGAAGTGGTGATTATTGATAGTGATGAGGCTCCAACAGGTGTCGGTGAGCCTGGTTTGCCGCCTATTGCGCCTGCCGTGGCAAATGCCGTTTATTCAATAACTGGCCATCGCTTACGATCTTTGCCATTAAAACTGTCTTAAACTAGAGGCTTACACCTAGCGCTTACTGATGAGTATGAAATACATAATTGGTTCCTTTATTATTAGCTTTGGTATTTTGTTGGTTGGCATCATTGTGATGATGGCAATTAATATTCGCGCACCTGAAAATGGTTTGCAATATTTTGGTATTGCATGGATAACACTGGCTGTTGTGGTGTATCCATTTTCTAAGAAAATTGTGCGCGATTAGTTTTTAGTTTGAGAAAGACTTAAGTGCACTGGAAACCCAATAGTATTTGGAAGTCTTAATGTTTGAAACCAGTTGTCATTGCGGAAATGTGCAAGTTAATGCAAACCAATCGCCGGATAAACTAACCCGATGCACTTGCTCTATCTGCAATCGCTATGGTGCTTTATGGGTTTATTATGATGCCTCAGATGTGTCGATCGTTGTTGGGCAATTTCCAATATCGCGCTACAAGTGGGGTACTGGTCGAGTCACATTTCATTCATGCAGCCATTGTGCCTGTGTTGTGCAGCACACATCCACAGATGAACAGGGTAATGATAAAGTAGGCATAAACGCACGGATGGCGTCACCAGAAACGATTAAAGATCTTCCTTTACGCGTATTTGATGGCGCTGATACTTGGCAATTTATTGAAGAGTAGTTGTACCAATAATTAAGGTTGCGCTTTTTCTCGAGCAATACGTTCGTCGTAAGCTTTTTCGCCGCCAACCACTGAATTAGCCTCGCGCCATAAGCGTTTAGAGCGAGCCCCAGAGCGACAGTAGTTATGAATGCGCTTGCGCGTTTCAATTAGCTTGGCAAATTCATCGCGAGCATGGTCGGTGATTTGGTATGACGAAAACGCCAGCATAATGCATTCTATGTTGAGTCGTTTAGCTTCTGCGCATATTTCAGCATAAGGTGTTTGGCCTTCATCTTCGTCATCTGGGCGATTACAAACCAATAATTCAACGCCCATATCAACGATCGTTTGTACGTCTGCAACAGTCATTTGATCAGAAGCAGAAACTTGAGAGGTAAGTTGTTCGATGTGCATATAAATATCTCTTACTAATCTTTTTGTTGGTTGAACCGAATATCTTAAGAATAGCATGAAACAAAAATCAGGCTAATTTTAGTTACAGCGGCTCTATTTGCTTCACCGTATGCATACAAACGCCTGAACTATTACATTAAATAAAGCCATTGCCTGCCTGCTCGCGTATAATTCTGTGATGGCAAATACACCTATCAATGAAGCGACTAACTTGGAGGCTACAGAAGCGCCAATAACTCGGTTAGGCCTGTCAATGTTTGTGATTTTGGCTGGCTCATTTGTTATCCCGTTATTAATAAATTCCTCGACATTAGCCATTCCAGCTATGGCGCTTGAATTACGCCTTGATGCAAAAACCATTAGCTGGTTTACCTTATTGCAAGTATTGGGCAGCGCGTCTTTGGTTTTGCCTGCAGGTAAGCTGTCCGATATTTATGGTCGTAAACACATATTGTGTGTTGGTCTGATTATTGCAGGTATTGCGTGTATCTTTGGCGGGGCGGCGACCACGGGGATTGAGCTAATGATTGGGCGTTGCTTGCAAGGTATTGGCGGCGCCTTTGTATTTGGTTCAGCGCTTGCGTTAGTAAGCAGTGTGCCGCCGCCGGAGCAGAAGGCCAAGGTTATGGGGGTTTATGTTGCGATTGCGTATCTAGGCGTTGTAACGGGGCCATTATTTGGTGGCTTTGTGGTCGACAATCTTAATTGGCGGTGGGTGTTCTATGTGCCAGGCGTGGCATTGTTAAGTATTGCGCTTATCGGCTGGGTCATGCTGGATTGGGAGCGCTATGGTGATCGACAAACTCGCCTAAGATTCCTTGATACCGTAATTTACATGACCGCTCTGTCTGTAATGGCATTCGCGGCATTTAGCGCTAATACGCTAAATGGCCAATTATTATTACTTGTTGGTGTGTTGATGTTTGCGGCTTTCTGTTGGTTTCAGACCAAGCGTCGAGACCCTTTGTTGCAAGTAACCTTATTTATGCATAACCCAGTCTACGCGATCCTGGGCATTACCCATTTTCTGGCATACAGCGCTATTTTGGTTTTGCCGTTCGCTTTGACACTTTACTTGCAATACATTAAAGGGATTAGCGCTCAAACGACTGGTGTGGTTTTGATTTCACAGGCAATTGTTACCGCGCTGGTTGCGCCAACCACAGGTTGGTTTGCTGAGAGGTTTAGAGCGCGTAGCATTTTGCTGTCGGGCATGCTAATTACCCTAATTGCAATTAGTTGTTTTTACGCACTGAGCATTGAAACTCAACTTTGGCAGATCATTTTCGGTCTAGGACTGATTGGCTTAGGCGTTGGTATTACCGACAGCCAGTTGATTCATGTTGCATTGAATTCAGTTGATGAAAAGCTGCTGGGCAGTGCCTCGGCGACACTAAATGGTTTACGCACTATGGGAGGCTTAGTCGGGATGGCGATTATGTCTTTTTTAATGAATAGTTATCTTGGTCAACAAGAAATTGTGCCAGAACTTTATCCTGATTTATTAGCGCTATTGCAGCAGTTTTTTAACATTGCGATTTCGCTGATCTTTATCTCGTTTTCGTTCTTGATTTACGGTATCTATCGCAGAGCGGCGTCCAGGCAATCTGCATCAAGGTGAGCTTGAATTGCCGCGAAAGTTTGTTCAGCTTCTTTTAAACGTTTGATTTGATGAAAGAGGGTCGCTGATTCTTTGTAATGCATTTGCAGAAAGACAAGCCATTGCTTAGCTCGGTTGCTGACAAACAACGGGTGTTTGTTTTTACTTTTCTTTAAGTAGCTAACCATCATTGCCAGTGCGTCAGGCCATGTCATGCATTGGTAGGTGGACATTTGTTGTGTCGCTTTAATTTGCTTCGCCAAGTCAGGACAGGCCAGTGCGCCTCTGCCCAACATAATGTTTGAACAGCCGCTTTCGCGCATTGCTTTATGCGCATCACTGATTGACCAAATTTCACCATTAATCGTAACTGGAATTGGTGTGCGCTGCGATACTTTGTGCACTGCAGACCAATAGGCTGGCGGCTTATAACGATCTTCACGGGTACGAGCGTGAATACAAAGCTCATCTGCACCGGCCTCAATAATATTATCAACAACTTCATCTAATAAATCATGATTGCTAAAGCCCAAACGAATCTTAGCGGTGATGGGTATTTTTGGGTCTACCGCATCTCGAACTGCTCGCACAATGTCACCCACGCGGTTGGGCTCGCGCAATAAGGCTGAACCACCATCGCTTTTATTGACCGTTTTGGACGGGCAGCCAAAATTGAGGTCAATACCATGTGGTTCCAGCCGCTGGGCATTGGCGGCATTAATTGCCATTGAGTTTGGATCACTACCTAAGAGTTGTAGGTAGACTGGAGTGCCTGAGGGTGTGGTACCACCAGATTCTAATTCTGGTGCAAACCGTAAAAATACCTTGTCTGGCAAACGTTGCCTATTAACCCGCACAAACTCAGTAACACAGCGATCGTAACCACCAATTGCGGTTAACACTGCGCGCATTTCACTGTCGACCACACCTTCCATTGGTGCCAACATGATGTTGCTTGGCAATAGTTTTGACTTGATCGGGCTCGGCACAGTATTTATTGAGATTAGTTTTGACTGCACAGCAGCATTATTTGGTATCCTAGTCGTATTACGCAATTATACAAGCAGGCCTCTGTAGTTACTCTGTTTATGTCTCAAGAATTCACTCATTTATTACGCGTTCGTTATGGCGAATGCGATGCTCAAAATGTGGTCTTTAACCCTCGCTATGCAGATTATGTTGATGTGGTTTCAACAGAATATATGCGTCACGTCTGGGGTGGCTATGAAAAGTTAGTTGCCGCTGGCATGGACATGCAAGTGGTTAGTTTAAAACTTGATTGGTCGGCGTCTGCTTCATTTGATGACGTACTTGTGATTAAGGTAAAGACCAAACATATTGGCAACACATCATTTAGTTTGTCTTTCGAATTTAAGCGTTACAATGAAGAGCCAATATTAGTCATTGCAGAAGCCGTTTATGTAATGATTGATGCGCACTCTGGAATTAAAAAAACAATTCCGGATGTGTTTAAAGAAAAAATTCGGCGTGGCGCAACGGACGTTATTGTTGACCACGCAGGTGTTAATGATTAATTGATTTTTAATAACTCCCTATGAAATTTCTTGAAAATTATTACCAATACTCTGATGCCGGTGAGTTTAGTATTCGAGCAGACCAAGGCGATGACTTTGCGAAAAAGATAGCCGGTGATTACAACCCGATTCACAATGCTGATTCTAAGCGGTTTTGTGTGCCTGGTGATCTCTTGTTTGCGATTGCATTACAAGAGTACGGTTTACATCAGAACATGGAGTTTACGTTTCTCGATCTGGTTTCAGCCGACACCTTATTGAAATACCCAAATATTAGCACTGGCGTTAACAATGAGTTAACCGTTGTTTGCGCTCGCGAGAAGCCAGTATTAAAAGTTCAATATAGCGGCGACGCTATTAATAACGAGTCATCAATTGAACAATTGTTGAGAAGCTATGTTGCTTTTTCAGGGCAAAATTTCCCACATATTTTGACGCCATTAATGCAAGAGCACGGGGTCATGATTAACCCTAAACGCCCACTGGTAATTTATCAGAGTATGTCGTTGTCATTTACCAGTTTGACTTTCTCTGAACTTAATATTGAATTGTCAAAATCAAGTCTTAGTGTTGACGGTAAACGTGGCCAAGTCTTACTGAAATTCACACTAAATGATGGTGAAAAAGAGGTTGGTGTTGGTGGTAAGAAACTGGTGCTCAGCGGTTTGCGTGAATATAAGCAAGATGCAATTGACGGCTTGGTAGGTGATTACCTAAGAACAAAAGAGCTGGTCGAACAAAACCTTAACAATTAATTTTATAAACGCCCTAATTTTTAACTGAACGATTATGACTAACCGGTTTTTACGATTATTAGAAGAAAAAGACGTCTTACTAGCCGATGGTGCCACTGGTACAAACCTGTTTGCACTAGGCTTGCAGTCCGGTGACTCTCCCGAATTTTGGAATACAGATCATCCCGATCGAGTTGCAAAACATTATCGTAGTTTTATTGATGCCGGTTCTGACATTGTTTTAACTAATACCTTTGGCGGCACGCGCTATCGTTTGAAATTACACGATGGCCAAGATCGTGTTACTGAGTTTAATTCAGCTGCGGCTCGTATTTTGGCAGAGCAAGTTGCTGATAGTGGCCGCGATGTGGTTGTCGCGGGCTCAATGGGGCCAACGGGTGAAATTTTAGAGCCGGCTGGTACCGTCAGTATCGCTGATGCCGCTGACGCTTTTGCAGAGCAAG
>CAZOBR010000128.1:0-6616 GCA_964578035.1 uncultured Gammaproteobacteria bacterium | reverse complement strand
GGATAGCCGCGTATGAAGATTGGAATGTTGATATTGGTTTAGAATGTGGCTTATCTGGCAAAGCGCAAATTGGTAAAGGTATGTGGGCAATGCCTGATGAAATGGCCGATATGCTGGCACAAAAGGACGTGCACCCGAAAGCAGGAGCGAGCACGGCATGGGTACCATCACCAAATGGTGCAACCTTACACGCCATCCACTATCACTCCACGGATGTGTTCAAGGTGCAAACGACGCTTAAGAATAGAGCTCGCGCCTCGATTGATGATATTTTAACCATCCCACTTAGCAGTAACCCAAGTGCGCTAACCGCTGAGCAAATACAGGGCGAGTTGGATAATAACGCGCAAGGCATACTGGGCTACGTGGTTCGCTGGATTGATCAAGGTGTTGGCTGCTCAAAGGTGCCAGATATCAATAATGTGGGTTTAATGGAAGACCGCGCAACCTTGCGTATTTCGAGCCAGCATATTGCTAACTGGTTAGAGCATGGCATTACCGACGAAGCCCAAGTTAAAGCTACCTTTCAACGAATGGCCGCTGTGGTCGATGAGCAAAATGCGGGTGACCCTGAATACAAGCCAATGGCCGATAATTTAGACACAAACTTAGCCTACGAAGCCGCATTAGCGCTTTGTTTAAAAGGTAAAGAACAGCCTAATGGCTATACTGAACCATTATTGCACTCGTATCGTTTACGGTTAAAAGCGAGTTAGTTACATTAGATTCTTCGGCTTCGCCTCTGAATGACGAGAATTGTCATCCAGAGCGAAGCGAAGGATCTAAAAAACGGTACATTAATCAGCTTGAGGGAATAAGCAAAATGTATAACTGCAATATTTTGTTGTGGTGGGAAACAAGTGGGTCAATCGTTTCTGCGATTGAGCGAGAGAAGTAGCTAAAAGGATGGTCAAGAGCCAAGCAAGAGCCAAGAAGGACGCTCTAATTAACGCTGTGAACCCTGAGTTAATAGATTTGTCATTGGAGTTGTTTGATTGGTGAGTTTAGATTCTTCGCCTTCGCCTGGGAGTGACTGCAAGTGTAATCATTCGTCATTCAGAGCCGAAGGCGAAGAATCTATCATCCCAGTGCTCTAATCCATAGCGTCTAGACATGCACAGTGTTAGCATACGGCTTTACGATTCTTGCTAATTTTAATCCGTATGTCAGAGCAAATTATTACCGCCGTTACCAATCAATTGCACACGGTGATTGACCCGTATACAAATGATAAATTAACCGCTAGCAGGGCATTACAGTCGGTTGTCGTTGACGACTCTTCAGTTACGGTTAACCTTATTAAAGGCTATCCTGTTGCTGCATCGGTTGAGCTATTATCAACTCTAGTGCACGACGCACTTAAAGACCTACCATTTGAGAATCGCGACCTTGAAGTTGTGATTGAGCAAAAAATCATTACTCACTCTGCTCAGCAAGGTGTGCAGGCTGTAGATGGGGTCAAGAACATCATTGCCGTGGCGTCTGGTAAAGGTGGTGTGGGCAAATCTACTGTATCTGCTAATCTTGCCTTGGCGTTATCAAAAGCAGGCGCAAATGTTGCTGTTTTGGATGCCGATATTTATGGTCCGAGTCAGCCAAGAATGTTAGGTGTAAAGGGTAAACCAGATGCTTTAGAAGATAAGCGTTTAATCCCAATGAATGGGCATGACTTAAAAATCATGTCGATAGGCTTTTTAGTTGAAGAAGACACCCCAATGATTTGGCGTGGCCCAATGGTGACCCAAGCCTTAGAGCAAATGCTACGCGGCACGGCATGGGCGAATGATGGCGTTGATGTGGATTACTTAATCATCGACTTACCACCAGGCACCGGCGATATTCAGCTGACCTTATCGCAGAAAGTGCCAGTATCGGGTGCCGTGATTGTGACTACGCCACAAGATATTGCACTACTCGATGCGCGTAAGGCCTATAAAATGTTTGAAAAAGTGGATATTCCAATCTTTGGTGTGATCGAAAATATGAGCACGCACGTCTGTACCAATTGCGGGTACGAAGAAGCCATTTTTGGTGCGCATGGTGCTGCTAAAATGGCCGAAGACTATTCGTTGGATATGCTTGGCGAAATTCCATTAGAGATGGCGATTCGTGAATTAGCCGACTCGGGTTCGCCGACTGTGGTTGCTCAGCCAGAATCGGCAAGCGCTCAGCGTTATATTGATATCGCTTTAAAAGTTGCGGGCAAGCTGGCGATTAAAAAACGCGATTTTAGTTCTAAATTTCCAAACATTGTTGTTGAAAACTCTTGATGCTTAGCGATAACGCGTAACAGACAGTAAAAGAATAATAGGTAAAATTAAATGAGTGACAGCAGTATTGGCAAAGTCTTTAAAGTAACCACCTTTGGCGAGAGCCACGGCAAAGGTATTGGTTGTATTGTGGATGGTTGTCCGCCTGAGTTAGCGTTAAGCGAAGAAGATTTGCAGCCCGATTTAGATCGTCGCAAGCCGGGTCAATCAAAATTTACCACTCAGCGCCGTGAAGCCGACGAAGTGCAAATATTTTCGGGTGTGTTCGAAGGTAAAACCACTGGCGCCTCAATTGGCATGGTAATTCATAATACCGACCAAAAATCCAAAGACTATTCGAACATCATGGACACCTTTCGCCCAGGCCATGCTGATTACACCTATCATCATAAATACGGTAATCGCGATTACCGCGGTGGCGGTCGTTCCTCGGCACGAACCACTGCGATGATTGTTGCGGCGGGTGGTATTGCAAAAAAATATTTAATGCAAAAATTCGGTATTGAGATACGCGGTTATCTGGCGCAGATGGGCGATATTACAATTGATTCAGTTGATTTTGACGAAGCACGCAACAACGCTTTCAATTGCCCAGATGCATCTAAGGTCGAAGCGATGGAGGCGCTAATTACCCAACTACGCCGTGATGGTGATTCGGTCGGTGCAAAAATTACTGTAGTTGCTAATAATATGCCGGTTGGCTTGGGCGAGCCTGTATTCAACGAATTGGATGCTGATATTGCGAAAGCCTTAATGAGCATTAATGCCGTTAAAGGTGTGGAAATTGGCGCAGGCTTTGAGTCTGTAAGCCAGCGTGGTTCTGAGCATCGTGATGAACTATTCCCTGATGGTTTTGGCAGTAATAATGCAGGCGGCATTTTAGGTGGCATATCTTCTGGCCAAGATGTGGTGGCCAGTTTGGCCTTAAAGCCAACATCGAGCATTACCAAAGTGGGTCATAGTATTAACAAGCAAGGCGAGCCAGTTGAGGTCGTTACAAAGGGCCGCCATGACCCTTGTGTTGGTATTCGCGCCGTGCCGATTGCTGAAGCGATGTTGGCCATTGTGATTATGGATCATGCCCTGCGCCACCGCGCACAGAATGCCGATGTACAGGTTGATACGCCTGTTATTCCGGCAAGCCGATCATAAAAAAGTTTAAACGTGTTAACCATCATGCAGACTTAAGCGCAACTGATGCGCGGCTGGCATTATTCTACTTTTTATTTTTTCTATTTCACAACCATCGGTGTGATCATTCCGTATTGGAGTTTGCATCTCCAATATATTGGTTTTAACGCCACTGAAATTGGCCAATTAATGGCAATTTTACTCGCTACCAAAGTAGTGGCACCGAATATTTGGGCATCGGTGGTCGATCATCTGATAGCCAAACACGGTTCGGCGCTTGGCTTGCTAAAATTTGCTGTATTCGCCACCTTAATCTTTTACTCACTATTGTATTGGGTGAGCAGTTATTGGTGGGTGGCGTTTTTGATGCTCGGCTATTGTGTGTTTTGGAACGCATGTTTACCGCAAATTGAGTCCGCGACACTGAATTATTTAAAAGAGCGCCGCGATGAGTACGGCGCCATTCGCTTATGGGGCTCGATTGGTTTTATTGTCACTGTAAGCTTGCTCGGTGTGTTGATAGATATCAGCGGGCCTAAAGTCATTTTCCCAGCGGGTATTATCAGTTTAGTGTTGTTGTTCATTGTTAGCGTATTTATGCGCGACACATCGTTAAAGCCGCCGCCCAAATTAAGTAATAGTAGCTCAATACGTAAGTTACTTACGCCAAGGGTGCTCTTAGTGCTGATGCTGTGCGTGCTAATGCAAGTAAGTCATGCACCGTTTTATACCTTTTTCAGCATCTTCTTAGAAAGCTATGGTTACAGCAAATCATTAATCGGTGTGCTGTGGTCTTTAGGTGTGGTATTCGAAATCATAGTGTTTATGGTTTGCCACAAGATTATGCGCAACTACCCATTAATCTTTTTGTTGAGTGTGACGTTTTTAATCGCAGGTATACGTTGGTGTTTATTAGGTTTATACCCCGAATCTCTCACCATCGTTATCTTTACGCAAATCATGCATGCAGTTACCTATGGTTTGTATCACAGCGTGATGATTCAACTAATCGACCGTTATTTTCAAGGGCAGTACCAAGTGCGGGGGCAGGCGCTGTATAGCAGTATTACCTTTGGCGTTGGCGGTGCACTTGGGAGTGTGATTAGTGGTTATGTCTGGACTTATTTTGGCGCAAATTTCTTATTCTACGCAGCCGGTTTTATGATGCTCACAGTCGCCGCTTTTTCATTTGTAATGCTTAACGATAGACACGATGTCGATTCACAAGTTACTCATTAACTTAGCTTAGAATCGCGCCATGACAACTCTGGTTTGGTTTCGCGAAGACTTACGATTATTTGATAATCCTGCGCTGCATTTTGCCGCAAGCAAGGGCGATATTGTTCCCGTCTTTGTTTACCCTGAAGGCTTAGGCGGCGCGAGTTATTGGTGGTTGAGCCAAAGTTTAAAAAAATTAGTCGCCAGCTTGGCTGACCACGATATTCAACTAGTCTTAAAAACCGGCGAACCGGCATCAATATTAAAGGGTTTAGCTGATCAATTATCCGTAGATTACGTGGTGTGGAATAGAGTTTATTCACCAAACGGCATGGAACAGGGCGCTCAAGTTAAAAAAGTGTTTGCTGATACCAACATCAAGTTGCAATCCTTTAATGGTCAGCTATTGATTGAGCCAAGTAACGTATTCAACAAGCAGGGTTTGCCATACAAAGTTTTTACGCCTTTTTGGCGTCATTGTAGCGCAACGTTAAACCCATCTGCGGTATTACCGGTGCCCAATTTACGCGCTGTTGAAAATTTAATTGAATCAGAGTCACTCGATGCATGGGGATTGTACCCCACACGGCCAGACTGGTCGAATGGACTGAAACAGCGTTGGACGCCTGGTGAGGTTGGGGCGCAACAACGCCTGCAAGACTTTCTTGATCGCGCGATTAATCAATATAAAGATGGTCGTGATATTCCAAGCCAAGATAATACATCGTATCTTGCGCCTCATTTAGCGTTTGGTGAAATTAGCGCCAAACAGATATGGTTCGATACGCACAATGCAATTAATGCGAATTTGGTTGATGTACAAAATGGCAACAAGTTCTTATCAGAGATTGGCTGGCGTGAGTTCAGTCGCTACCTATTAGTGCACTTTCCACAGATGATTAGCGACTCGTTCAACACGCGCTTTGATGCGTTTCCCTGGCAACATGCGCCAGAACTACTCGCAGCTTGGCAACAAGGCAAAACGGGTTATCCAATTGTTGACGCTGGCATGCGCGAGTTATGGGCGACAGGTTACATGCATAATCGCGTTCGCATGATCACTGCATCGTTTTTAACCAAGCATTGTTTGACGCATTGGCAGGCAGGTATGGATTGGTTTTGGGATACCTTGGTTGATGCAGATATCGCTAACAATACGGCGAGCTGGCAATGGGTTTCTGGTTGTGGTGCTGATGCCGCACCGTACTTTCGAATCTTCAACCCAATTTTACAAGGAGAAAAGTTCGATAAGCAGGGCGATTATATAAAGAAATGGGTGCCAGAACTCACAGAATTACCCGCCAAATTTATTAATAAACCGTGGGAAGCCGACCCAATGACCTTGCAACTTGCAAATGTGCAACTCGGCGTTAACTACCCATTGCCTATCGTTGATCACAGTGAGGCGCGAGAAGCCGCTTTGTCTGCCTACAAAGCGCTTAAGGAGAACTCAGTTTAGTCAGGGCTGTAAATTTTATGCCAACCAAGTTATAGTTAAAAACTATAACTTATATAGAAATAAACTATTTTACCTATCAATCGAATAACATTATTATTCTCTTCATTAACAACAACCCTTAATTTTGAGAATTATTATGTCTAATCTTGCTGATATCAATACAGTAGAAAGCAAAATGCTCGGCAATGCCGTGCCTAATGTTACATTTCGTGTTCGTGATAATGACGAATGGAAAAATGTAAGCACAGACGATTTGTTCGCCAACAAAACAGTGGTGGTTTTTTCACTGCCAGGCGCTTTTACGCCAACCTGTTCGTCAACTCACTTACCACGTTACAACGAGCTTGCGGCGGCGTTTGCCGAAAATGGTGTGGACGACATTGTCTGCATGAGTGTTAACGATACATTTGTGATGAATGCGTGGCGCGCCGATCAAGAGGCCGAAAACATCACAGTTATTCCAGATGGCAATGGTGAGTTTACTGACGGCATGGGCTTATTAGTCGGTAAAGAAGATCTCGGTTTTGGTAAGCGTTCA
>CAZOBR010000127.1:0-6818 GCA_964578035.1 uncultured Gammaproteobacteria bacterium | reverse complement strand
TTGCCTTAATTCAACTGATTTTGCCAAACGCCAAGATCATTGACGCACGCCGCGAGCCTATGGCCTGTTGTTTTAGTGGCTTTAAGCAATTGTTTGCCGAAGGGCAAGAGTTCAGCTATAGCTTAGAAAACATCGGCGATTATTACTCTCAATATATTAGCGTAATGGATCACTGGGAACGCGAACTACCTGGGCGAATATTACGCGTGCAACACGAAGATGTAATTGAAGACCTTGAAGGGCAAGTCAGGCGAATTCTAGATTATTGTGGTTTAGAGTTTGAACAAGCCTGTGTGGATTTTCATAAAACTAAACGCGCGGTAAGAACACCGAGCTCTGAACAGGTGCGTCAACCTATTTTTAAGAGCGCAATGCAGCAATGGCAGAATTATGCAACATTCTTAGAGCCCTTAGCAGAAAGCTTAGGTGATAAACGTAAGCACTACCGATAGTCATTCAAATCAATTTTAAGGCCTATCTGACTAAATGTAGTACCACCATCAACAGGGATAATTTGAGCAGTGATAAATTCACCGGCTTGAGATGAGAGCATAATCGCCACACCGCTGATATCACTCTCTTCGCCCCAACGATGCAATGGCATTAACGTGACTTCTTTTTCGTATTGTTCTTTGTCTACGTATTCGGTCATCGAAAACAATTCATTCATACTATTCAACCTTCTAACATTAACCGTATATTTTTTAACTGCTTAGACGTGAGTCAGAGTAGTAAATATAGACTAAAAGATTAGGCCTCGATCATGCTAAAGTAAGCATTTATGCACACCGCTTGATTAGCAGATCAGGATTCACCATTAGCACCAACTCGAAACAACAATCGCATGTGAGTAATGACTACGATGAAGTAGAATCAGCGCGTGTGAACAATATGAATATTGATGAAGGTCATCTCGGTGGCTACATCAAATCCAGCTCAACGCCAGCGATCTCTGGCCTTAATATTGAGCATGGCGATCCGGTAACTTATTCTCCTGAGTTATGGCAATGGTGTATCGACGAGCTCGATGTTAACAGCGTGCTTGATGTCGGTTGCGGTGAGGGACATGCCGCCTTGTACTTTCAAAACAATGGTTGTCATGTTCAGGGAGTCGATGGCAGCAGAGAAGCATTTCTGTGCAGTAAAATTCAACGCAATCATGTCACTATTGATTACAGCCTAGGCACGTATCAGCCACATAATTTTGATCCGCCTGAGACTTTTGATCTTGTCTGGTGCAGCGAGTTTGTAGAGCATGTTGAAGAACGCTTTAGTGACAATTTTTTAAAGACATTCCAAGCAGCAAATAAGTACTTACTGATTACCTACGCCAAACCTGGTCAACCGGGTTGGCATCATGTTAACTGTCAAACAAAAGATTATTGGATCTCTAAAATTGAGCCTTACGGTTTTCGTTACGACCAGGAATTGACGCAGCGTTGTAAAGAGAAATCTGACAAAACCTATTTTGGCTCCCAAGGTTTGGCCTTTATTCGTTGTGAAGAAGCCAGCAGCAAAAAGGCTCATAGCAAGAAAACCGCTAGCAACGAGAACAATCAAAAATCAACGGCAAAAACAACCAACTACTGGCAAGACAAGTCAGTGCGTTACAACTTAGCCAAACATGCCCCACATCGCTACCTAACTTTTGATATAGATCAAGGTGGATTAAATAATATTCGCATTGCTTTTGAATACGCCGTTGTTATCGCTGCGATCACTGGTAGAACCTTGGTCATACCGCCACCACGACCTTGGTATTTAATAAATATTGGTCCAATCGATGGCGGCCAACCCGGCGGCGAGACCTATCTTGGCGACGTATTTGATTTACATGCTCTATCACAAGCCATTCCGATTATCAGTACTGAAAAATTTATTGAACAAGCCTCAGAGCATCTCGCCATTCCAACAGAGTTTCACAGTTACACACTACAACAAAACAATACGAAGCTCAGTGATGTGCATAAAGAGTGGTCTGATTGGTTATTTGCAAGCAGCACCAACATACCTTGGAACCCATATGACACTTTAGTTTGCACTCCCAGTATCGAAGCGGCCAATGCCGCCGTACCATTGCCTGAATATTATGTGGATGGGCGTAACTTAGTTGAATTTAGTCCTTGGATGAAAGCATCGCCCGTGTTGCACTTACCCAGTAATCATGAGTATCGATCATTAGGTCCGGTGGCAACAATGTTGGCTAGCGACAAGCCTGAACTGCCAACTATGGCGCGACGGCTATTAAAAAACAATGTGCGTTATCGCACTGAGATGTTTCAAATTGCCAATCAATTAATAGCGGCAATCGGCTTTCAACAGTTCAACGCCATGCATGTTCGACGCAATGATTTTCAATATAAGCAAACACGATTAAATGCCGAAGAAATTTTGCAAAACGTATCGCCGTTATTCGATTCATCTTTGCCTCTTTATATTGCGACCGATGAAACCAGCAAAGAGTTTAACCAAGTCTTTAGCCAGGGTCGAAAAGTGTTTCTCTGGCAAGACGTTTGCGACGCGGCTAATCTCGATATTGAGATTCCGATAGCTTGGGTAGGCACCATAGAGCAACTTATTTGTGTGGCAGCCAAAGAGTTTGCTGGCACGGATCTTTCTACTTTTTCGACCTACATTCATCGTTTGCGTGGTTATATAAACGGGCCTGATACGCAATGCTATTATCATTCTGTAGACAATCATGACCATGATAGCAAAGGCACCTCCGGCGAATTTAGAGGCCGTAATTACTTACAAGAAAATCCTTTGTTTTGGTTAGATTGTTAATACAGATAACACAATTAAAAGCAATAAATAAAATAAAATGATATACACCGTCGTCTGCACCGATTTAAACGATTACATTAATTGGCAATTTGAATTACTGGAGTATTCGTGGAGTCGTGTTAATCAGCCCGGTAAATTGATTCGTTTAGTTTCTTGTGATGACGATGTTGAGTTACCGGTACACCGTCATGCTGAAGTGGTTCGAACCAAGCCCAGCAATGTTCACCCTGAAAGTGGTGATGTCTATGTTTGCTATAACCGGCTTTATTCATTACAACAATGGCTTGATGAACAGGATATTGACGGCACTGTCTTAATTGTTGATGCCGACGTGGTTTTTCGCAAGCCACTTAAAACAGAAGTACCGCAAGGCGCGCCTATTGGACAGCATTGGTTGGGCTATGGTGTTAGCAATGAATTTAAAACAGCCATCGAAAACTCCACAGACGTCGGCGTTGATCAGTTACAGCATGTAACGTGGCCTGCGTTAATTAATGCGCACGATCTGCGTGAGCTAATGCCACGCTGGATCGACATCACCGTTTCTATTCGTGAACAAATTAAGCGCCAAGAAAGCGACATGTTTGCTTTTCTTGCCGCTGCGCAAGAACAAGGCTTAATTTTTGAACTTGGTACTACCACCGCGTTTATGCCGTGGCCTGATGAAAAAGTACAAGGCGCGCCGATCATTCATTATTGCCAAATTGTTTATGCACAAGACCAAACCGAGTTATGGGCCAAAGGCCATTATCAACCTTGGGCACGGGTTGCCGGCGCACAAAATGCTGAGATCCCTTATTGTCGCGACTTGCTTGAAATAGTCGATGAGTTCGCAAAGCTAAAAAACTATGAGTCATCACACCAAGATAAAACTATTTTTATCGCGCTTGCTAGCTATTGTGAACCTGAATTAATAGACACAATTAATAGTTGTTTAGAAAAAGCCAGATACCCAGAAAACTTACGGTTTGGTATTTGCCATCAATATGATAATGCCGATGTTCTAACACATGCAGACTGCCTAGATCAGTTTTCTCAAGACCGTCGATTTCGCTATGTTGTATATCACCACAAAGAATCAAACGGCGGGTGCTGGGCACGTAATATTGCACAGCAATTGTACTTAAATGAAGATTACACGCTGCAAATTGATGCGCACTCTAAGATGGTTGAATCCTGGGATACGATCTTAATCGAGATGCTAGAGTCGCTGCCCTCTGATAAGCCATTAATTACACAATTCCCACCGCTCTATATGATTCACGACGGTGACTATGACTATCAACATATTGACGACTTATCGCAGGTAAACACCGGGCTTGCTCCTAAATGGTCTGAGGACGGTTGGATACAGCACACGCAGAAGCTAATTCCAGAAAATAATACAAACTTCCCGCGAATGACACGGTTTCTGTCGGGTGCCTTTGTGTTCACACTAGGACAATGGATTAAAGACGTCACGCAAGACGACAAACATTTCTATACAGGTGAAGAGTTTGCTTTAGCGATTCGCTCCTACACTCATGGCTATGATTTATTTGACCCAAACCAAATTGTCGCATGGCATCGTTGTCACCCCTATGAAAATAGAAAATATTGGAATGACGATGCACAAACCGACAGCGACGAAAAACATAATCAGGCAATACGGCGTTTAGGTCTATTGCTGAATGGTGACCCTGATAATGAACTCGGCAAGTTTGGCTTAGGCACTGAACGGACTTTGGACGACTACCACGAATTTTCAGGGATTGATTGTGTTAATAAAAACGTTAACCAAGCGGTGATTGATGGCGTGCCCCCCAAACTTATCGGTAGCAAACCTCTGGAGTTTTCATCACAAGCCGTGATGATCAAGCGACCTGAATTGCAACACAATACGCAACAAGGTGTGCAACAACATGTACCGCAAGGCGCACACCAAAACCGAGTGATTGATCTAACTATTCACCGCAAAGAGCTGCCTCCATTATTACTATCATGTGAAGAGCAAAACCCAATTCTGATTACCTTGTTCAGCGCAATGCGTAATAAAGCCGCACAGCCAGATGATGTCATTTACCTTGATTTAGGCGGCGATGGCCGCGATCGAGTTACATTTAAACAATCGCAACTTATTGCAATTGAAACAACACCCACAATAAGTGCCGAATTTTTTCAACGGCTTCCGCACATCATCGCACCGAACTTAATTAATAACCAAGCGCATACTAATCAAGTGCCACAAATTACGCCTGGTATATTTAACGACGAATGGAAGTTTTGGATTTGGAGTAATGTTAATCATGGTAGTTCAAAAGACGATATTTTTAAACAACTCATTGAAAAAGGCTTTTCTTGGCAGGCTGTTCAAGCCGAACTTAACCATCAACCAAGTGTTCCGCTTGAGCAAATACAAAGCACGCCTGAAAAAGTGAGTGCAGTCCAAGAAACATATATTCCTTCGCCAGTGATACAAAAAATTGATGCGCAAGGCTTAGAAATATATCAAGTCGAGAATTTTTTAAACCCTCAAGAATGCGCCGAACTGGCCGATATTATTCATTCCAATTTGGTGGCATCGGCAACGGTATCTGCCGAAGATTCAACAGGCGGACGCAATAGCCAAACATGTTTTTTCAATAATCATACCGCTGAATCCACATTTGCGATTGAAGTAGCGCAACGTGTAAGCAAGCTGATTGGCCTTAATCACAACTACGCTGAGCCGATACAGGCACATGTGTATAACCCTGGCCAAGAGTACGCAGCACATCATGATTGGTTCGACCCTAATACACCTGAGTATCAAACTCATGCGAGCAATGCAGTTGGCGGCCAACGCACTTGGTCGGTATTAGTTTATTTAAATAAAGTAGAGCAAGGAGGTAACACTGATTTTCCGAATGCAGACCTTGTTGTTGAACCAACGCTGGGCAAAATGGTTTTTTGGAAAAATCTACACCCTGATGGCACACCTAACGTTGACACTCTCCATCATGCTAAACCCGTTATCAACGGCCAGAAAGTTGTATTGACCATGTGGTACCGCAGTTTAGCTGAAGGTCCTATGTATCTACGTGAAACGTCGAACGCGATTCCGCGCTATACCGAACATGGCATAAGGCTGCAAAAAATGCCAACGACACTTTTTAAACGGTTAGTAACTGCCTTAGAAAACGCGTCCGCTGAACAGACGAAAGACGAATTCGTTGAAGGAAATTTTTTAGATAGCGCAACCAATACAACACCAAGTTCACTGATTGATATACCAGAAGAGCTACGTCAGCAAATCGCAACAGAGTTGTTGCCTATTTGTGAAGACTGGAGTCAACAAAAATTACAGCTCTCATCTATCTATGGAATTCGGGTATATGCACGCGGCACTTCGCTAAAAATGCATACGGATACCTCAGACACACATCATATTAGCGCGATACTTAATATTGCACAAAAAATCGACACCGACTGGCCATTAGAAATTGAAGACCATATGTTTCGTCGGCATTCCATCTGCCTAAGCGAAGGAGATATGTTGTTGTATGAAGGCGCACGACTGAGCCATGGTAGGCCAGCGGTTTTTGACGGTGATATGTACGCGAATATTTTTATTCACTTTTACCCCGCCTAAAAACAATCTCCAAAAAAAACGCACCTTACAAAAATTATAAGGTGCGTTTTTGTGTGCGTTTTAAACGTCCTTAGATAGGAGGACAAGCACCGCCACCACCTGCAGACGGGATCGAGAACATGCTTGTCTCGCCACCGCCGGAAACTGTGATATCTAACATACCACCATTCAGCTGACCAGATACCATATACGCAGGATACGCATTAGCAGCAGTCGTGAATGCAGGAAATGCTATTGGCGCGAAAGACGAACCATCCCATGCTCCAACCATTGATTGCAGACCGTTTTCTAAAGAAACTGTTGCGCTACTGCCTGAAATACAAACTTGCACAGCTATCATACCAGCTGACGAAACCCCCGCAGGAAACCTAAGGTCGCATCAAAGGCAACTAAACGATCAATTTCTTGCGTTTGCTCTTGA
>CAZOBR010000126.1:137-6855 GCA_964578035.1 uncultured Gammaproteobacteria bacterium | reverse complement strand
TGAAGTACATCACCACGAAGTAGCAACGGGTGGACAGTGTGAAATTGGCACCATTTTTAACACACTGGTGCGTAAAGCTGACGAAGTGCAAATTTTCAAATATGCGGTGCACAATACCGCCCATATGTTTGGTAAAACGGCTACGTTCATGCCTAAGCCAATTGTTGGTGACAACGGTTCTGGTATGCATGTTCATCAATCTATTTTTAAAGATGGCGAAAACATGTTTGCTGGCGATGGTTACGGCGGTTTGAGTGAAACGGCTTTGTATTACATCGGCGGTATTTTCAAGCATGCTAAAGCAATCAATGCATTTGCTAATGCGTCAACCAACTCATATAAGCGTTTGGTGCCAGGTTTTGAGGCGCCAATTCTATTAGCTTATTCAGCGCGTAACCGTTCTGCATCTTGCCGTATTCCATACGTCACGAGCCCGCAAGGCCGCCGTATTGAGATTCGTTTTCCGGATTCGACTGCTAACCCTTACTTAGCATTTACCGCTATGTTGATGGCAGGTCTTGATGGAATTCAAAACAAAACTCACCCGGGCGATGCTGCGGATGAAGATTTGTACGAATTACCAGCGGTTGAACAAGCTAAGATTCCGCAAGTTGCTGCGGGTCTTGACTACGCACTTGATGCCTTGGACAAAGATCGTGAGTTCTTACTTGCGGGTGGTGTCTTCAGTGATTCAGCTATTGACGGTTACTTAGAGCTTAAGCAAGAAGAAGTTGATGCCTTGCGTATTAATACGCACCCTGTCGAATTTCACTATTCTTATAGCTGTTAACGTTAATAAAAATGCCTCGATTTGGTCGAGGCGTTTTTTTGAATTGACATGCACTGATTTGGTGCAAAAGTGTCTTACATTATATTTTTAACCTATTTAGAGCAGAATAATTTTATCTAGTTTGAGCGTTTAAGTTGAACAGTCAGAACCTTATTGAAAGTTTAGAGTGCGCGATCATCTTGATTGATCGCGAACGTGTTGTGCAGCGTGTGAATATTGCGGCGGAGTCTTTGTTTTGTCAAAGTCGTCGCACGATCTTAGGCAGCCCGCTTAACACATGGATTCCAAACGCCGAAGTTGAGAAGTGCATTGTTGAATGTTTTGAAAATAATGCGCAATACACTTTGCGTGAGTTGGCGATTAATTTAGTTGGCGACGAAGAAGTATTAGTGGATATGACGCTGAGCAGCGTTTTTACTGGACCGAATTCGCAAGAGCAGGTGTTGATCGAAATTAATTCGATTAATCGTATCTCGCGTTTTATGAAAGAAAAAAATCAATTAGAACGGCAACAATCATTTCGTTTGATGATGCGTGGTTTAGCGCACGAAATTAAAAACCCTTTGGGTGGTATTCGCGGTGCCGCGCAATTGCTTGATCGGGAATTAGCCGATCCATCGCAAAAAGAATTAACGGATATTTTAATTAAAGAAGCGGACAGGCTTACGCGCTTAGTTGACCGTGTGATGGGCTCGCGCGAGCAGCTCAAGCCAGAGTCGTTAAATATTCACGAAGTTCTGGAGCATGTGGTGCATTTGGTCAGTGTGCGTTATAGCGATCAACTGCGCATTAAACGATTTTATGATCCCGCCTTACCCGAAATATCCGTTGATAAAGAGCAGCTGATTCAAGCGGTGCTGAATATTGTTGGCAACGCGATAGAGAGTCAAGCCGGTCAAGAGGTAGCACAAATTGGATTTATTACTCAGTTCGATCGTTTTGTGACCATTAATCATGAAATACATCGCCAGGTATTGAAAATACAAATTTGGGATGAAGGCCCAGGTGTGCCGGACGAGTTAAGAGACAACCTATTCGACCCTTTAATAACTGGTCGCCCAGAAGGCACAGGCTTGGGCTTGTCGATCACACAAGAAATTATTCAACGCCACAATGGTGTGGTGAAACTGGAAGATTATCATGGCAAAACATGTTTCTCGATCTACCTACCGTACGCCAACAGTGAGCAGACAGCAGAGAGTATAGAATGAATAAAATATGGATAGTCGATGACGACTCATCGATACGTTGGGTGCTAGCCCGAGCATTACGAGCCGATGGCTTTGATGTTGAAGACTTTGAAAATGCCGAAGAAGCGTTGGCTGCACTTGATTCTGGTGTGCCAGATGCGCTGATGACCGACATCAGAATGCCTGGCATGAGTGGTCTGGAGCTAGCTGAAATTATGCGCGATAAGCATGCTTTAATACCTTGTATTATCATGACCGCGCACACGGATTTAGACAGTGCGTTGGCATCGTATGAACGTGGTGCGTTTGAGTATTTACCAAAGCCATTCGATTTAGACGAAGCGGTGCGTTTAATGCGCCGAGCTGTTGAGCCAAAAGAAGTTGAAACACTGACCGATAAAGCGAGTGATGATGAGGTTGAAATAATTGGTGAAGCGCCTGCTATGCAAGAAGTGTTTCGCGCGATTGGTCGTTTAGCGAAATCAAATATCAACGTTATGGTATGTGGTCAATCCGGTACGGGTAAAGAGCTGGTAGCAAATGCGTTACACAGACATAGCCCGCGTGCGGCTAAACCATTTGTGGCAATCAACATAGCGGCTATTCCGGCGGAGTTATTAGAATCAGAATTATTTGGCCATGAAAAGGGCGCATTTACGGGTGCGCAAGCGCAGCGCCAAGGACGCTTTGAGCAAGCAAATGGCGGCACATTGTTTTTAGATGAAATTGGCGAGATGAGTGCCGATTTACAAACACGATTGCTGCGCGTGTTATCAGATAGACGTTTTTATCGAGTGGGTGGTCGCGACCTTGTGTCTGTTGATGTGCGTGTATTGGCCGCGACCAATCGAAATTTAGAAAAGCAGGTTGAGGCGGGTAATTTTCGCGAAGACTTATATCATCGTTTAAACGTGATTCGAATCGACTTGCCGTCATTGAGTGAACGGGTTGAAGATGTGCCATTGTTAGCAAAACGCTTTTTGCGCAGTAGCGCAGAAGAGTTAGAAGTTGAAATGAAGGTCTTATCCGATGAGGCGCTAACCGCAATGATGTCATACCCATGGCCGGGCAATGTTCGTCAGCTAGAGAATATGTGTCGTTGGATTACCGTCATGGCGCCTGCTAAGTTAGTTACTGTTGATGACTTACCCAAAGAATTATTCTCAGAACAAGACGCTGGGGCGGCAAATAACAAAGTGCAAGACTGGCAGTTGGCATTATCAAAACTTGTGCGCCAAAAATTGAATATGGGGCAATCGGATGTGGCCGAAGATTTGCTTAAACAATTTGAAGCCTGTCTATTAAAGGTGGCTTTAGAGCACACCAATGGTCATCGTCAGAATGCCGCTAAACTATTGGGCTGGGGGCGTAATACTTTGACTCGAAAATTAAAAGAAATTTCTGTCGACTAACGATAATTCACGTTTGCAATCAGCACCAAGGCAAAGTGTATAATCACCCGATAATGCCAAACCCTGTTGATACTAATATGAATTTTCCTGCACATAAAAAAATAGCATTTATTGCCCTGGTGCTTGCGTATTTATTGCCAAGCACCTTGCTAGCGCAAATTCCAACAAAATATGTTACCGACGACTTTGAAGTAATGTTGCGTACTGGCCCAAGTATTCAAAATAAGATCGTTAAACCGCTGCGCAGTGGAACCTCTATTCAAATTCTGCGTGAAGATGCAGGCAATGGTCATAGCCAAGTCAAAATTTCATCGGGTGAAATTGGTTATATGTTGACTCGGTTCATTAGCCCGAACTCGTCAGCGCGCAATCAGTTGGCGCGTTTACGAAAACAAATAAAACAGCTGCGTTCAAAGCCTGGCGAAATAAAAGCTTTGCTCGCCACCGCGCAAGAAGAAAACCAAGCGTTGATTGATCAAAACCTAAAGTTGACGAATCAATTATCAACCGCGGATGAAAAAATAACCAAAATAGAGGCGGCTTCGGGTAATGTTTTAAGTATTTCGGAGCGTAATCAAAAGCTTGAAAATGAAGTGCAGCAACTTTTGTTGCAGCTTGATGATATTCGCATACAAAATCAAGCACTTAAAGACAATGCAGATTATGTGCGCAATTTAACCATGACTGGTATTTTGGTGCTTGGCCTGTTTCTTGGGTGGATACTCTCGCGCTCTGGAAAGCGTCGCCGTAATTCATGGGGCTCGTGAATAGTTGCTATTAGCCCCTAGTTGTTAATTTTTCTAGCGCCGAACACCGTTTACGGTGCTAAGGTGTAGTCCTTAACAATTTCTGCCATCAGTGCGGCGTGGTCGTCTGAATCGTTTAAGCAAGGTATGTAAGAATAATCTTCGCCGCCAGCTTCTAAGAAATACGCTTTGTTTTCGCCTTCGATTTCTTCCAGTGTTTCTAAACAATCTGCGCTAAACCCAGGGCAAATAATATCAACCGACTTTACGCCCTGACCAGGTAATGCCTGCAAGGTTTTGTCGCAATAAGGCTGCAACCATTCTTGCGCACCTAAGCGAGATTGAAAGACAAGCATCCAATCGTCATCGTTTAGTTTTAAATAGTCTGCTATCAAGCGAGCCGATTCTTTGCATTGTGCATAGTACGGGTCGCCACGAGTAATGTACTTTTTTGGTACGCCGTGGAATGACAAAATAAGCTTTTGCTTGCGCCCGTGTTTTGCCCAGTGCGCCGTGATTGAATCACCAATTGCTTTGATATAACTATCGCGTTGGTAGTAGTCGCTGACAAAATTTAGATTTGGAACCCAGCGCTGTTTGCTGAATGCTTTGCCAATCGCGTCAAATGTAGAGCCATTAGTGCTGCCACTGTACTGCGGGTAAAGTGGAATTGCGATAATGTTTCTTACGCCTTTTTGATGTAGCAGACTTAACTTTTCTTCTACGCTGGGTTTGCCATAGCGCATGGCGACTTCAACTTCGTAGTCAACAGACTCGCTATCAAGCATAGATCGTACTTTGTCGGCCAAAGCAACAGTGTTCAGCATCAAAGGCGAACCTTGTTTTGTCCAAACCTCACGATAGGCAGCGGCACTTTTGTGTGAACGCACATTAATGATAATGCCCTTCACTAAGATTGCTCTGAATAACTTAGGCAACTCGATGACGCGTGGATCCATCAAAAATTCGGATAGATAATCACGCAGACCAGGGCACACAGGGCGCTCTGGAGTGCCTAGATTCATCAGTAATACACCAACCTTATCGTTGCTACTCTGAGCATCATGCTCAGCACCTAAATATTTCATATAAAAATACGTTAACCAGAGACTAGCGTTTTATCAAAACCTTGAAATTAGGCGTTGCCAGTCACTTTCATGCCAGGGCGAATATGTTCGTTGGCAAAGTCGACCATCCGTTTTAAAGAGCGTTCAGCTTTTACGCGAATCTCTTCATCAATCAGTATTTCGTTTTCACCCGTTTCTAGTACTTTTTCCAAGCGCTGTAGGTCGTTCATTTTCATCCAAGGACATTGCGCGCAACTTTTGCAGGTTGCCCCATTGCCTGCGGTTGGTGCTGCAATAAACTCCTTGTCGGGCGAATACTGCTTCATTTTGTGAAAGATGCCATCTTCGGTGGCGACAATGAATTTCTTATTCGGTAGCTCACGTGTTGCATTCAATATTTTACTGGTTGAACCAACCACATCCGCTAAATCAACCACACTCATTGGTGATTCAGGGTGCACCAATACTGCGGCATCAGGGTGTTCTTGTTTCATCGTCAACAGCTGATCGGCTTTGAACTCTTCATGCACGATGCAAGAGCCTTGCCACATGATCATATCCGCGCCGGTTTCTTTTTGAATATAACCACCAAGAAAGCGGTCAGGTCCCCAAATGATTTTCTCGCCTTTATCACGTAAATGGGTGCAAATCTCCAAAGCAATCGACGAGGTAACAACCCAGTCCGCACGCGCTTTAACAGCCGCACTGGTGTTTGCATACACCACCACAGTACGGTCTGGGTGTTGATCACAAAAAGCTGAAAATTCATCAATTGGGCAACCAATATCCAGTGAGCATTCAGACTCATCATCGAGCAATAAAACGCGCTTCTCAGGGCTTAGGATTTTCGACGTTTCAGCCATAAACTTAACGCCCGCCACAATGATCGTGCTGGCTTCGTGTTCATAGGCATAACGCGCCATTTCTAAAGAATCGGATACAGTGCCGCCACTCTCTTCGGCTAAGTCTTGTAGGTCATCATCAACATAATAATGTGAGACTAAAATGGCGTTTTGTTCTTTGAGTTGTGCCAGCAATTTATCTTTAAGTTTTTGCTCGGCGGTTACTCCCAATGAGCTATGAGTAATCGAGCGAGCTTCTGCAGCCGTTTGCTCAATTTCAGATTCGAGTTGCTTAGGGACGTCTAATGCTTTTGACATATTAATTCTCAATGTATAACAGTTTTTCTACGGCGAATCCTACCATAGCTTGATGATTAAGCTAATACACTGTTGTGATTAAGCTGATCAAGGAAACTTCTTTAAACAATTATTAACAGATGAGTAACAACGATCACTGGCAATAAAAAAGCCACTGACTAAGTGGCTTTTTCGGAATGGCTAAATAAGCCATGTTAATTAAAAACTAAAATGGTCGCGGAATGGATAAGCCCGCTTTTTTAGCTACTTTTTTTTTAGCCTTCTTTTTAGTGGTTTTCTTCGCGGCCTTTTTAGCTACCTTTTTAGTGGTTTTCTTCGCGGCCTTTTTAGCTACCTTTTTAGTGGTTTTCTTC
>CAZOBR010000125.1:0-6893 GCA_964578035.1 uncultured Gammaproteobacteria bacterium | reverse complement strand
AGGGATTACCATATTCACTTTCACAGGTGAACGACACACACTCCAATCCACTAATGACCCGCTATTGTTGTACGTAAGTTTGACCGATTCGGCCTCTACGTCTATTTCACGAAGCAATAAGCGGAATCAAGAATTACGAGATAGTTTCCTTGAATACGACGCCTCTCAACAGTTACCTGAAAAAGAACTCGAAGCCTACTTAGTCAATTATCCGATTATCGAGTTACCCACCTTTAAGCTTGGCTCAGAATTATCACCACTGGTGAATTTCATTGATATTCAAATACGCAATAGTAACGGTGAATCAGTTCCGTTAATCGCTCGTTCATTAGGCGTCAATAATGATCAACGGAGTGTCATTCAACTCGATAAAAACAAATCAATACGCTATGTATTTGCAATCGATATGCAAGACTTAAATTCACTAAACAGTGGTGATTATTTTATTGTTGCAGCAATTGATACACGCAATGAAAAAGATATATGGCAAGGATGGGCGTATTCAAATACCGTGAAAGTTACCCTTAGTAGCGAGCATCCCAACCAAGAATAGGCGACATCAAACACCCAAGCAATGTATTACAGCACCTATCTATTAAGCGATAAGCAATTTTCTGAAGCCGAGCAACACGCTGTTGATTGGACAAAACGACACCCTAATTCAGTGAATGCGTGGAGCAGCTTAGGCGATGCTTTCGCTGGTCAATCAAACAAATAATCGGCGATGAACGCTTATGAAACCGCAATGGAAAAGTTCTTTATTAAAAATGGTGACACTGCCCAAGAAGCACCACGCGCACTGATGGAAAAAATGGCGCGATTGGAACAAGATTAAGAATTTTGTATTATTAAGTTTAGAGGTCTAGACTAAACCTGACAACTAACACCACTAAGTTTTAACCAGACTTGAGAGCCAGTTAATTGCCCTTGATGTGCTGCACCCAACATCTAAGCAAATTCCTTAATCAAGCTACTGATCGTTATATGGCCAAGCTCTCTCTACTGGCTAAAGCACTGCGCCAACGAATCAGGTTCTGATGTCGGTTTTCATCCGGTTTAAATTTGACGACTCTGGCAAAATCAATTGCCACAACTGCGGTGATATCGGCGTTTGAAAATGTATCTATTGCAACAAACTCACGGCCTTCTAAGTGACTATTCAACGTATCAAAAAAGACATTTAAGCGGGCCAAACCTCGCTCAGCGAGTTCCGGTATCTGTTGATAATTATTTGGGCCTGTAATCGCTCGCCCTTGCATCATTGGCGATGAGTTACGCAGTGCTTCTGCAATTGCATACAGGCCTTCATATTCAATTTTTGCATTCCACGATGCTATTAAGCCCTTTTCGACATCAGTACGGCCTAGCATGGGCGGACTCGGAAAAGCGCTTTCTAAATAGGCGGCAATGCCTGCGTTTTCAGTTATCACGGTACCATCATCGAGTTTCAGTGCCGGCACCGTACACGATGGGTTAATTGCTTTAAATTCATCTGATAATTGCTCAGATTTTGTTAAATCAATATTAACAACGGTATGCGGCGCTTGTTTCTCGTGCAGTAAAATCCGTGCACGTCTTGGACTAGGGGCAGTTAAACAATCGTAAAAAATCATAGTAAAAACCTATTTGGGTGAATATTTTAAGCTTATATTTTAAAAGCTTTTCTTTATACAAAACCAGACAAACGCTGTTTAATGATGGACTCCGCCTCCGTCATAATGTCGTCCATCAGTTCTTGCACCGTTGGAATATTATTGATCAAACCCGCCACCATGCCACAAGACCATGCGCCAGCATCCATGTCACCTGTTTGCATTATTTTAGGGTACACACCTGCAACTTCATCAATAATGTCTTCAAATTTAAGGTCTGCACCAAGCGTTGCTTCTTTTTCGAGCAAACGCTCAACCGCAGCATTGTTAAGCACACGCTCGGTGTTTCGTAATGGTCGCATAACAAGCCGAGTATCCAATTCAGACGCGTTCACAATCGCCTGTTTAACATTTTGATGCACAGGCGCTTCTTTTGTTGCAATAAAGCGTGTTCCCATATTGATGCCATCTGCGCCCATTGATAAGGCGCCGACTAAGCTACGCGCATCAGCCATACCACCAGAGGCAACAAAAGGAATTTCCAGTTCATCCGCCGCCCGCGGCAATAAAATAAAATTAGGTATGTCATCTTCGCCAGGATGACCACCACATTCAAAACCATCAACTGACACAGCATCACAACCAATGCTTTGCGCTTTTAATGCATGCCGTACGGCAGTACATTTATGAATCACTTTAACGTTTGCTTCTTTTAACATCGGCAACCATTTAGCTGGGTTATTACCCGCAGTTTCAACCACCGTTACACCGCTCTCGATAATCACCTCAAACAAACTGCCATAATCTGGTGGTGTTAGCGTAGGCAAAAAAGTCATATTCACACCAAACGGTTTATCTGTCATGGTTTTACAACGCTCAATCTCTGCTTTGAGTTTTTCAGGCGTATATTGAGTTAAACCAGTGATAATACCCAAGCCACCTGCATTGGAAACCGCTGCCGCTAGCTCCGCCAAACCAACATAATGCATGCCGCCCTGAATAACTGGATGCTGAATATTAAAGAGTTCGGTAATTCGTGTTTTCATAGTGTTTATTACTAGATTAATTGTCTATTAAATTATTATCCTGAGCTTAACCCGATTAACCAAAAAAGCATACTGACAAAACAATTAAGTCGTTTATAAATGCTTGCGACGAATTCCTTGCGACTGACTCCTTGTAACTGAAGGTCTCGATAGATATACTCGCTCCGCCGTTTAATACAACCCTTGCTGGATTTTCTACTTTGATGAGCCACCGACAACTACTGAAAACTTGTCGAATTTTAGTTGCTATATTGTTGCTCAATATGGTGACTCCGCTTGTGGCTCAAGCAGAGGATTCAACGGCGTATGTGCTACTTTGCACATCTTCTGGCTTAAGCAAACTGAAACTCAGTGACATACCCGATTCGGATTCATTTGCATTAACATCTACCATTATCAATGAAACTGAATTGACAGCATCTGAGTCAATAAACACTGTCGATGCAACATTAGAGCATTGTGTTTACTGCAATTTAACTGATAAACCAATTTATCATTCAAGTGCAAACTCTAAAACCCCTTTAAAAAATCTCGAATTTAACGTTTATTATCAGTTAGATACAAAACGTTTCATATCTAAAAGCGTATTGCAATATGTGCAACTACGCGCCCCACCTACCTACATTTAAAAAAATAGTAGCCTAACAAGGTCGCACATGATCTTGCCCTGAGAATGTTTGTTCTATCTGCGCTAATTAGTGCAGCAGCTAATAGAACAAAGCATTCGCCCATGTTTTTATTTGTAGTTGTTTATCATGAAAAAATCTGTCGTTGTATCTGCACTTATTTTATCGAGTGCACTCTCTCCTGCCTATGCCAAAGGTTTAGGCCAACACGCTTTAATCGAAGAAGTTACCGTGACTGCACAAAGAGTCAATGGTTCACTCACCTCGAGCAGCCTTGGTGAAGCTCGCGCATTACTCGAACAAATTCCGGGTGGTATTGGTTTTGTTGAAGTTGGCGATTATCAAAATAACTTTACTCAAAGCTTAGGTGACACATTGGTTTTCACACCTGGTGTGTACGCCGATACGTCGGCACAACGCGAAAACCGTATTTCAATTCGCGGCTCAGGCTTAAATGCCAGCTTTGAACGCCGAGGTATTAATGTCTATCGCGATGGTGTACCGATTACTCGCGCAAGCGGGATTACTGAATTTCAAGAAATTGACCCATTATCGGTTAAATATATTGAGGTCTTTAAAGGCAGCAATGGTCTACGGTATGGCAGTAACGCATTGGGTGGCGCAATTAATATTGTTACGCCAACTGGCGCAAACACTCAGCCTGGCTCGGCGCTGCGTATTGAAGGCGGCAGTTTTTCATCATTACGCGCCAACTTAAGCACGCAAGGCCAGACAGGTAAGTTTGACTATTATGCAGCAGTCACAAAATTAAATGCCGATGGTTTTCGTGCACACAGTGAAGTTGATAGCCTGTATGGTTTCGCCAATATCGGTTATGTGATTAATGACAAGATAGAAACACGTTTTTTTCTCACTAAATTAGATGATCAATTTGAACTTGCTGGCAGCACTACCTTGCAAGATGCAATAGATAACCCCAAGACAGCAGTTGGCTCGGCATTTGTTCCTGCCAGACTTTCTTTCTTAGGCGGCCCTGGCTTATTTACTGCAATCGACGATGATTGGGATCGTAATCTTGACGTGCAACGAATTGCTAACCGCACTGTATTTGACTTCACAAGTTGGCAACTTGAAGCAGGCGCTTGGTTTGCCGAACGCAGTCTTGATCACGCAATTACGCGCTTCGCAGGCATTATTGTGCAAGACGAAGATGAAATTGGTTTTAGTCTCAGAGCATCGAACGAAAGAGCATCCAACGAACGTAATGACTCGACGCTGACGTGGGCATTAGGTGCTAGGTACAACCAAAGCGATAATGATGCCCAAGTATTTCGTAATGTATTTGGCCAACGTGGCGATCTATCGTCTCAAGACCAACAAGATGCAGACAATTTGATTATTTATGGACAATTAGATGTCGCGCTTAACGACAATTTCAGTGTTGTTGGTGGGCTTCAATATGTTCGCTCAACGCGTGAAAACCAGCACCAGCCAATTAATACATTTGATACAGAAGACGACAGTGGCTCATTGACATTCAACGAAGTAAACCCACGCTTAGGTCTGCTTTGGAACGTCAGTGAAAACCAACAATTTTTCGCTAACATAAGCCGCGCTGCGGAAGTGCCTGGCATCAGTGATTTAACCGCAGCAGGTGTATTACCGTTTGACCCACTTGCGGCGCAAGTTTCAACTAGCTTTGAAATTGGCTCCCGTGGTCAAATTGAACAATGGTCTTGGGATATATCGCTCTATCGCAGTGAGGTTGAAGACGAGTTTATCGACCTAACTAGCGGCTTTGTTACCAATACAATTAATGCCGATGGCAATACGATTCACCAAGGTCTTGAGCTAGGCATTGACTGGAAGCCAAGTATCGCAGTCTTAACAAAACGCGGCATATCCTTTGCTTGGCGCAATATTCTAACAGTGAATGACTTCACATTTGATAATGACCCTGTTTATGGCAACAACACGCTTGCCGGTGTACCCGATCTGAACTATTTGGCGGAACTCAGCTTATCAACTGAGCGTTGGAGTGCAGGACTGAATCTACGTTATGTAGCCGACGGCCCGTTTGCAGATTTTGCCAATACAATTCAAACCGACGGTTACACATTAATCGGTTTAAATTCATCTTGGCAGATCAATGACGCCAGTCGCGTTTTTGTATCCGCAGAAAACATCACTGATGAAAACTATATCTCGAATGTTTCTACTGTTGGTCAAGCCACATCACGAAGCCAAATTTTCACACCTGGCCAAGGACGCGCCGCTTATTTTGGTTTTGATTACCGTTTTTAAAACGAATGGTTAATGGATAAAACAATGACAACACAAATGAATAAATCCGGCAGGCGCTCTGCTTTCAACAAAGTGCGACTACGCAAAAAAAGCTTCAAGTGGCACATGCTACTAGCTTGGGTTGCGGCGTTTGCTCTACTCGGCTTCGTGTTGTCGGCAATCACACATCCATTATTAGTGTGGACTGGTCCTCAGTCCACTGCGTTTAGAGCGCCGCAGGCGGTGATCAATGCACAACAAGTTAATAACATTCAAGCTATTTTGCAGCAGCACCAGATTAATAAAGCGATTGTTGCGAAGCTCGTGCCAAGTAAAGACCGTGTATTGCTGCAAGTTACCGAAAACGTGCAACAAGCACGACGCTATTTTGATTTAGGTACGGGTGCCGAGTTGCCCAATTACGATCAAGAACAAGCAATTTGGTTGGCGCGCTATTACGCATTTTCTGGTGATGAGTCCGTCGCAATTAGAAGTGTCACGTTTCAAACAGAGTTTGACGATGCCTACCCTTGGGTTAATCGTTTATTGCCCGTTTATAAGGTGAATTTTGATAATGAGCAGAACTTAAGTGCGTATATCTACACCGAAATTAACGCACTTGGTAGTTTAGGCAACGACTATAAAACCAGATTGCAGAGTCTTTTTCGCAACTTACATACTTGGAGTTGGCTAGATGGCTTTGAGTACGCGCGGGTGATCATTATGGTTGGCTTACTCTTATCATTATTTGCAATGGCTGCTGCGGGGCTTGCATTAGTTGCAACACTTAAACGTCGTGAAAATATGACGATTAAAAGTCGTTGGCACCGAACGCTAGCGAATATTGTCTGCATACCAATACTGGCTTTTTGCATTAGTGGTTTCTGGCACTTATTGCACAATACAACAATCGGCAACAACACCGAATACGACACTAAAGTAAGTGGTCTACAACTTGGCGCACCCATTAACCTAACAGACCTACAAGCAATTAAAGGCTTACCTCAAGCTTCATTAAATCAATTATCCGTCATTTCACATAAAGATGAATTGTATTATCGCATCAGCTTACCAATTAAACAGTTAACAAGCGGTGCTAACATGGAACATGCGCATCACGAGATGCCGACGCGTAAGGCGCGTTTTGATGGTCAGAAAGGTGAACGTGGTGGACGCTATTATTCCGCAACAAATGGCGAGCGTGCACAGCTTAATGATAAAGACGTCGCACTTGAGCTAGCACTGATGCATGGTGATTTTGAGGCTGAAGATGTTGCTAATATCAATTTAGTAACACACTTTGGCCCAAATTATGATTTTCGCAACAAACGGCTACCTGTTTGGCAATTTGATTTTAATTCAGAAAACGGTGATACGATTTTTGT
>CAZOBR010000124.1:0-7099 GCA_964578035.1 uncultured Gammaproteobacteria bacterium | reverse complement strand
GAAGAGAATTGAGCAGTTTTTTAAAGATTGGGCCTATAGCTCAGTTGGTTAGAGCAGTGGACTCATAATCCATTGGTCCTTGGTTCGAGTCCAAGTAGGCCCACCATTTTAAAACCTATTTTTAGGTAACTCATGCTCATGGCTCTACAACGTCAACGGGGGATGGCACTCGTCAGACTCGGTTAATAATACCATCCCACCCAAAGTGAGCCACTACGCTTTAGGCTGATTACCTTTATATTTAATTTCATTTCCATCTTTATCGCGCACTCGATAATCCAACAAATTTTGTGCTGCAAGACTGTTTTCAATTGTTTCTAATATTGCGTTGGCAAGAAAACCTTTGCCTGCAACTTTCCAACCGACAAACACTGATAAACCTGATAAGCCCTTGCCAACCTTTGACCGTTTAATCCACCTATCCACCCAACTTATATTTTTATCTGGGTAACGGGGTTTAGAGCTCGCACTGTGAGTTCTAATTAATTTTGAGACAACCGCTTCAAAGCGCTTTATCAAACCTTTGTGTAAGGCTTTACGGTCTTCGCTAGTGAACTTTTTATCGAACTGATCTAGTTTGGCTCGGTAATAGTCTTTTTTATTTTCGTCGCTTCCGTCATGCGACTCAAAAATTAAATATTGTCCTTCACTAAGCTCAGAAAAAACTGGAATCAAAGGAACATGTACACTGCCATCTTCTTTTTTAGTTTTCCATTTTTCAATGTAATTTTGGTCATCACTTACTAATTCATGATCAATTGGAACTGTAAAGTGATAGCGCAAGAAACGCTTCATGTTAAGTCGCCCAAGCTCATAATCGTGTCTTAAAAAATCTTTTTTTAAGAAGCCAGCAAAGCCCCCCATCGAACCACTTTTTATCGCAAGCATTTGATCTTTTTCAGGTAAGTCTTTGTTGCCATCAGGGTCTCTTAAAGGGTTTGATGGGTAAACTAAGCCAACACGGTTTTTAAGTTTTTTTGAAATTATTAGAGGTTCTGAAAATCGAGCGTGCCCTATTAAAGCGGATTTAAGCGCTGCCGCTTGCTTGTCTATTCGTAGGCTATCTTCCTTAATTTTTTTATCTAAGCTGTTTGGAAAAGGATCAATAAATAAGACTCTTCCACCAATAACCTTATTGTTAGCTGCATCGAACTCATCTTCTTCTTGTATGTTACCCCAGCCTGAAATGCTATCGCCGCTAAGTAACTTAAACGCTTCTAAAATAGGCTCGTTGTTAGTGGCGCCACCATCAACTGCATAGATTGTTTGTTTTTCTCCATAGCTAATATTCCAGTCAGGCGGTTGAAATATTGAAGCGAAGTTTACTAAGGTTTCATTAGCATTAGCTTCTACTTTAAGTGGTGCTAGCCATTCCTTAGTATCGTAGGCATCTATAAGCTGATCGCCATTCTTCTTTGTCGGGCGATTAATTTTGATTGGTTCAAATGCGAATGGGAATGCACTACTTGCTAGACCACCATCCATAAGTAAATCAATGAGCGGAGGCCTGTTAGGGTCAATATCTATAAAGTAGTGTTTCTCGCTCTGCTCTAAGTCCCTGGCGTCGTCCACAAACCTAAATCTAAGATACTCATTATGCTGACTCGCACCAAAATTAGTTTCGTTTGTTTCTGGTAACTTTAAGTTATATGGAATGCCTCTAAGGTTAGTAACTGATAAACGGATTTCATAATTCTCATCTAGGAAGCTTGGTCGTTCGCTGCCCCATGAATAACCCTTCTTTACGTCATCAATAACATTTTTTAACGCCTTTGTATTTAATACTGACTTAACCGTTACGTCCTTTTGTTTTAGGTCACTTGCATCTAATAAATCCTCCAATGCAACATCGAGCCATGCAATGCTCCCTAGGTTTGAACCTGGTTTAGAAGAAAACATATCTAAACTTGAGAGTATTGCTTGGATTGATCCAGCCGATGCGCCAGTCATACCCTTAATAATGATTCGGTGCTTTGGGGCAATTCCTTTTAGTGCTTCTTTGATGTCTTCATCATCACTTTCCCATAGCCGGAGGTTCTCTAATAAAACTGACATTGCACCCGCTGTATAGGCACCAGCAGACACGGCACCAGCCATACAAATTGCAATAGGATATCTTTTCATTTTCTTTCATCTCCGTTGATTCCTTGTAATGTTTGACTACTTTGCCGTAAACTTTTGTTAATTACAAGGCATATGTTTAACAAAAACCCTGTGATTAAGTCAAGTTTCAATAAACAAGGAGTTAAAAATGATTAAATTTTCCAGTAAAGACATTCCCGCCTTCATCGGTAATGAAATAAACCCAAAACAAAAAGCTATTACTAAAGGTAATCGCGGCAAGAACGTTCTCAGAGTTCAAGAGTGGTTAGATATTCATAAGTTTCATACTGCAATCGATGGAGACTTTGGACCAGCGACCAAAAGTGCGGTACAAGATTTTCAAACAAGTAAAGGGTTTCGGCCAACAGGTAATGTGAATGCTCAAACTTGGAAAGCGCTATGCGAACCAATGTCTAATGCGCTGCTTGAACCAGCAGAGCAGATTGAAGATGTTTCTCAATTAGTAACTTTTTTTGCCAAAAAACACCTAGAACAACATCCAAAAGAAATTGGTGGCTCGAACAAAGGCCCTTGGGTACGGTTGTATTGTTATGGTAATGATGGGGAGCAGTGGGCTTGGTGTGCAGGCTTTGTTACGTTAATTTTGCGTCAGGCGTATTTTTACGCGAATCTAAAATCGCCAATAGAAGGTTCAGTATCATGTGACTCTCTGGCAGCTCAAGGTAAAGGTGCGAGCCTATTCATTAAAGGCAAAGACATTAGGTCTGGCAAAACGGTAATCACTGATGCTGATTTACCGTTAATCTTCTTACGCAGAAGAACCAGTACTGATTGGACGCATACTGGTTTTGTGATTGATATTAAGGGCAGTGGAAAAGATACGGTGTTTACGACAATAGAAGGCAATACAAACTCATTAGGGCACCGAGAAGGTATTGAAGCCTGCGAACGCAGAAGAAGTTTATCAAGCCAAGACTATGACTTTGTACGTGTAAAATAATCAGGTTTGTATCATTACGGATTAAATCAAAATATGCAGAGCAAAAAACCAAGATTATTTTTTAGGATAAGCCAATTCACATTAGGCATTTATTTGCTGATCGCAGTGACGAATTATTCGTTCGCACAAGCTATCTCATTACCTGACGACAGCAAATGCGACCAAACGGATAACGCTCTACGGCTTATCTACCTTGGGAATACAACGTTTGTTTTTTGTGATGGAACGTCATCACTGATTATTGATGGCTTTGTTAGCAGGCCGAGCCTTTCAGAAGTAATCTTTGGTTATGATAAAAATAAGCACCGCCGTATTGTTGAAGATACCTTTGCAGGACTTGGTTTTAAAAAAATCCATTCTGAGGCGAATAAACCTAACCTAGACGCGCTGGTCACTTTTCATGCTCACTTCGACCATGCAATGGATGCACCGATCATTTTAGATTCTTTTGGCACTAAGCTAATTGGCTCGTCATCAAGTCATAATCTTGTGAAAAACTACTATAGCTACCACAAGCTTGATTCAACTGGCTTAAACGAACAATTGGTACTCACGTCAAACAACGAGTACCAATTAGGAGATATGAAGTTTCGCCTACTGGCAGCAAACCATACAGTACCCAAAAATAGGGCGAAACGATTTTTGCAAAATTTAGCTGCGCCGTTATGCCCAAATGGTGAGAACTGCCGACAAATCAAGGCAGATACACGGTTCAGCTTCGACGAATTTCGTTGGACCAAAAAGCTACTGCATGGCCAAGCGTATAATGTGCTTGTGCGGCACAAAAATAATTACTTCTATTTTTACAATGGGCTTGAAACAAACAGCACAAGGTTAAAAAATATTCTTGATGAAACTGAGATCGCGGATCAGAGAAGAAGTATTCAGGTCTTTATTGCTATACCCGCTTATCAGACTCTGATTAGTTCAGGCTCAGCAAATACAAGTAACGTAGTGGCTGATTTTTGGGCACAATTTGCTGGTTTCTCTAGGGTGCAAGTACATTCGATGCATTGGGATAACTTTTTTAACCCGATTGAGCAACAAACCTTACCCAAGTTTGGTTCACTTGTTCATGCAAGCAATGAACAGACTCACGCTACATTAGAACAGCATATTAAAGGTGCGTTAAAACAAAGAGGAGAATTCAAGCTAATCAATAAAACTGGTAGGGTCGATATTGAATTTTAGCGAGGGTGAAATTAGTGCGACTTGACGACGAGCTAATCAATTTACCTGCTGTGCAATAAGTACCAGTTTGTCCTTTAAAGCAGCGCCTTTAAGTGAGTCTAAGTCTTCGTCAAGCAATGCCTGAACACGGCGTTTTATGACATCAATGGTTACATTAAAGGACTCACGTAGTTCTGCCTCGGAGCCTGATTTCTTTGACGGGTCTTCTAAGCCCCAATGCACCTGCCCTGACTTATTAAACCAAACAGGGCACTTTTCAGCAGCGGCTGAATCGCACATGGTCAGAATCACATCGGGCTGAAAATCTTCAAACTCGCCCCATGACTGGCTTGTTAGGTTCTCAGTACTAATACTATGCTCCGCCAAAAACTTTAACGACAATGGATGCACTTCTCCAGCAGGTGAGCTGCCCGCACTTGCGGCAATAATTTTTCCGTTTGCTAAGTGGTTGGTAATGGCTTCTGCCAAAATACTTCTGCATCGATTATGCGTGCAAATAAACAATAACTTCATGAATGGTATCGCCTTAAGCCTTAACGGTTAACTATTGAGCTTTTTCTCAAGCTCTTTAATACGATTTTCAAGAGACTTAACCGTTTTTGGTAGTCGTTGTGCACGCAAATATTCTTTAAGTGGCCTTGGCGGTGTACCCGCCCACACACCGCCAGATTTCACGTCTTGGCTAACCCCTGCCCGATGCACCAATACGGCGTCATCCGCAATATTAATGTGATCCAATGTGCCTGTTTGTCCAGACAAGATTGCGCGTTTACCAATATGGTTAGAGCCAGAAATTCCAGTCATTGAAATAAGCAATGCATTCTCTTCAATAACGCAATTGTGAGCGATATGACAAAGGTTGTCGATTTTTACACCGCGATGAATATGCGTTGCACCGTAGGTACCACGATCGATACAACAATTAGCACCAACCCGAACATCATCTTCGATTATCACATTCCCTGTGTGTGGAATACGGTGGTAACTTTTATCACGATCAGGCGCAAAGCCATAACCCTCACCACCAATCACCGCGCCGGATTTAATAATCACGTTTTGACCTATTTCGCTGGCGTAACCAATATTCACACAGCTATTAATAATGCTGTTAGCGCCTATCGTTACTCCGTGTTCAATCACACTATTCGAACGAATAATCACTGCGCTTTTAATAGTGCAATTTGCACCAATCACCACATTAGGGCCAATACGGCAATCATCACTTAGCGAGCTCGACGCGTGAATCACTGCGCTTGGATGAATGCGCTCCCATTCCAAATCTTGCGATTGATAGTCATCAAAACGCTGGCCAATATGTGCCTGTGCTAAACGCGGATCAGCCACCCCAACAATGAACCCTTGGGTTTGATCTTTAATTTCTTGTGCGACTTCTGGGGTGGTAATAATTACCGCCGCCTGTGCCGGCAAATGCTTTGCATCTTGTATAAACACTAAATTAGTTGCCTGACAGTTTTCATAACCGCTAATGCGATCAAACTGTGTATGCTTTCCATGCGTTTCAAGCACGATTTCCGCGAATTCATCAATTAAAAGAGTGGTGTTAATCAAGGTTTTATCAGAATTGTGTTTTGCCATCGGGCAATAATACGTGATGCTAGAACCGTGTTACAAGCAACTTAAATACAGCTTAATTGCGCGATACAAGGCGTTAATTCTAGAGTTCGTTTGTTAAGTTGTTTATAGTAGCATATTAAATTCTAATTCTAATTCGTGCGGTCTAATCTAGGGTATTTTGATGCATAAACTTATTGCTATTTTTGTTATTTGTTTAAGTTTATCTGCCTGCGATAAGATCAAAGAATCGGTTAACGAAGCAAGCTCAGAAGACATTGCAAAAGGCACCTCAGAAACCACCTCAAGTGATTCAGATTCTGACTTAACAAAGAAAAGTGATGTTGCCGAGTTAATGCGCGGCAAGATGACCACGCATCTGCTACTGGGCACAGGCGGTGTGACTGGCGTATATTTTCCAATCGGTGGCGTCATTTGTCGTTTGCTTAATCGACACAAAGAACGCCACCGGATGCGCTGTTCACTCGAAAGCACCGGCGGCTCAATCTACAATTTGCGCGAACTCGCTAAAGGAAACTTCGACTTAGTCGTGGCGCAGTCCGATTGGCAATATCACGCCTATAACGGCAGCAGCACATTTAAAAAAGATGGTGCTAATCCAGATCTGCGGGCTGTGTTTGCCTTAGAACCCGACCCGCTTGCGCTGATTGTTAAAAAAGACAGCGACATTCAGTCGTTTAACGATTTAGAAAAGCGCACTGTCGGTTTTGGATACGCACGCTCAATTCAACACCGTATTATCGATGACCTGTTGGAGGTCAAAGACTGGACTGACAAAAATTTCAAATCAGTAGTGCGAATGAATGACTCGCATCAGATCGAAGCATTGTGTAACGGCGATGTTGAAGCGGTGCTATTAATAAGCAGCAGTTTAACAGATCGCCTAGCCACTGCCGATGAGTCTTGCGAAATGCGGTTCGTTCCTATTACCGGCCCAGAAGTAGACGCGGTGATAGCAGAAAAGCCCTATTATCGCCATGGCCGAATTCCGCGCGGTTTGTATTTAGACTCAGAACAAGACACTCAATCGTTTGGCCTTGGCGCTACATTTGTGGCACTCAAATCGACCTCACCCAAAGCGATCTACCAAGTGGTTAAAGAAATTGTGGAGAACTTTAAAGACTTTCAATCTTTACATCCGTCGCTACAGACCTTAAACAGAAAAGAGTTACCATACGCTGGCATTAGCGCACCACTGCACCCTGGTGCTATTCGGTATTACCGTGAAGCTCGCTTAATGCGTAAATAATA